>CAZADO010000093.1:0-15307 GCA_964483885.1 uncultured Alphaproteobacteria bacterium
TTGCCTGCACCTCGGTAAGAATGTGCGTGGAAAGAATGACCGTCTTTTCTTGTCCAAGCCTCTTGATGAGTCCACGGATTTCGACAATCTGATTCGGATCCAAACCCGCCGTCGGTTCATCCAAGACGAGGATATCCGGGTCATGAATCATCGCCTGCGCAAGTCCCACACGCTGGCGGTATCCTTTGGAAAGTTGCCCGATATCCTGCCCCAAGACGCCATCGAGACCGCACACTGAAATCATTTCGCGAATGCGGGATTTTTTCGCGTCGCCTATCAGTCGCCGAAGTTCGCTCACATAATCCAGATAATCCAACACGTTCATATCCGGATAAATCGGAGCCATTTCAGGAAGGTAGCCGATTCGCTTACGAATTTCCAGCGAATTTTCACTTGTATCCATCCCATCGACGAGAATCGTGCCGGAGGTGGGAGGCATGTAGCAGGTGATCATTCGCATGGTTGTGGTTTTTCCGGCGGCGTTTGGACCAAGAAATCCAAGAATTTCACCATGTTCGACGGTGAAAGAGATGTCATCAACGGCCTTTTTACCGGAATAGCTTTTGGTGATACGTTTCAGTTCAATCATTTTTGCACATTAAGTTGAGAAAAAATGAACAATTTCGGTAACTGACTACAATAACTCCATTGGGAAACCGAAGGTTCCCGAATTTCGTGAACTAAACGATGACGCAGATTAATTTTGAAAAATAAATTTTGTTGAATTTCAGGGATAACTATCGCAAAACAAAACCTGTTTAATATATATCAGAACTTACATCAAACCGTTGTTACGGTTTTGTAAAATCCTTTTGAATCGGAATTGTATCCGCTTTCGAGAAAAACACCTCCTCTTCCCATGCGGGGTAATCCGGATGTTCCAAACGAACCGAATGGCTGTCACCTAATGTTACGAAGAAGCGTTCCGACGTCGGCGTCCTCCCGACCTGAACTCCATCCAAGAAAATATCCGCCCAAGGGTGCACGGAAACGATTCTAATCACTCCGACATAATCATGGAAATTAACCGAAATCGATTCCTCTCCTTTTATCAGCGTCATCATCGTATCAATCACCACCGGGTAATTTTCATTCAAGAAAATAATCCGATGGATACCCGATTTAAGTCGAAAAAGCTCCCCAAATGGCGTCTTCCCGATTTTTCTGCCGTCAAGAACAACCTCTGCCCAAGGATGGCACAGAATCCTCAGCAGAACGGAATCGGGAATCACCGGTATATCCGGAATCATGCTCGTATCAATCGCAATAGTATCGGGCGACGGTTTTGGAGGCTTAATCGCGGGAGGTTTCTGTTCTTTTTCGACGGCAGTCGTTTCGGGTTCGACCGAAATTGCAACAAGCTCTTGCGCTATCGTATCCGGAATCTGTTCTTCAAAAATAGCGGAATCCATTGCTGTTGTATCCAGCACAGCAAAGTCAGAGTCGGGTTCCTCCTGGTGGAAAATTCGTGGGACGACATAGAAAACAGCCCATAAAAAAATCGCGAGCAAAACAAGTATTACCACGTAAGGTATCCAACGCCCGCGGTGCGGTTGTGCTGGAGCCGGTGAAATGACCGGTGCTTCCCCTTCGCGAGGCATGGAAATAAACTCGCGCAGCAGTTCCGGCGCGGTCTCTGTCGTGGAGGCTCCCTCACCGATTTCCGTAAGCGCCCGGCGCGCTGCGTCCGCACTCTCGAATCGTTTTACGGATTTGGGATTGAGTAGTTTGCTTAAAACGCGCTCTTTGTCGGGGGAAATTTTATCCCCGTAATCCGTAAATCTCGGAAGCTGGAAGTTCTGCACCTTCTGCAGAGATTCATTGAAAGTCGCTCCTTCCATCAGCTTGATACCGGTGAGCATCTCGAAAAGCATCAACCCAAGAGCAAACAGGTCTGTTCGTGGAGTGACCTCTTGGCCGGTCACCTGTTCGGGAGCCATATAATTCGGACTGCCGACGACATCGCCATCAAGGGTCAGGCGCGGCGATTCACGCACCATCGCCAAACCGAAATCGGCGATTTTCACCTCGCCGCGCTCAGAGAGAAGAATATTCTCCAGCTTTAAATCGCGATGAATAATTCCTTTTTCATGTGCGGCATGCAGTCCTGTTAAAATTTCCACTACGATGGCTGAAGCCACTGCCGGAGGCAAAATCGTATGTTCTTTTAAAAGTTCTCGTAGATTCCCTCCCTCGACGAACTCCAGAATAAGAAAAAGCTCCTCCGCGCTCGCATGGTACTCATAGATTTGCACGATGTTCGGATGAGTCTGACTCGCGAGAATTCGTGCTTCCTGTTCGAAGCGCTGCCGCAAATCCTCATCTCGTGCCAGTTGCGGATGCAGCATCTTGATGAGCACTTTGCGCTTAAGTCGCTCATCGTAACCTTCCCAGATTTCCGCTATCCGCGAACGGGCAATCAATCGAACACGTTTGATATGCTCAGGTAGAGGCATGGAGAACTCTTTCGAGCTTTGTTTTTTTGTAGTGTAAACTCATTTTAGCAACACGAGCTTCCTCGTTTGGATAAAGCCTCCCGCTTGCATGCGGCAGAAATAAAGGCCGGAGGGGAGGTGAGTGGCGTTCCAAGAGATAATATACGATCCGGGTTTGTGCTGCTTGTCTATGAGGCACGTGACTTGCTGGCCGAGGAGATTGTAGATAGTCAGGGTGACATGACTGGTTCGAGCAACATCATAGCGGATGTTCGTGGTTGGATTGAAGGGATTCGGCCAGTTCTGATGAAGGGTATAAGTGAACGGAAAGACTACAGCGGGTTCGTCCGCAGCAACTTGATCGAAATAAAAAGCTCCGATGTCTGCTATGGTCGTATCCGGATCATAGGGTAATTCCGGATCACCAGCGTCTATGCATGGCGAACCAACAGCGAGATGATAGTCGCCTGATACCGTATCTGCGAACATCGGATCAAGGAAGATGTTGAAATAAGTATCACAGGAATCGCCATTAACATTCGTGGTATCGAGCACGCCAAACTCGGCAGGAATGGTACCGCTCAAATCTGCTGAATTGCCAAAGAAATCACAATGCGTCATAACGATCTCGGAGCTATAAAGATGAAGCCCCGAGCCGATGGAATACGCCATTATCGTGCTGTTGAGCGTAGGTGATGACATCTGGCTATACACCCCGGCACCTCGCCAAGGTGATGAATTTCCCGCGATGGTGCAATTCTGAAACGTCGGGGATGAATTGTAACAAAACGCACCACCGCCGTGTTCAGATCCCGAATTACCCGACAGCAGACAATTTGTTAGCGTCATTGATGAGTGGTCACAATACACGCCACCGCCATCATGCGCTGAATTCTCGACAATAACGCAATTCATCAGATCCACTGAAGAGTTTCGTGAGAAATACAATCCTCCACCATCCCCACTAGCCCGGTTTTGACTGAATGTACACTGGTCAAATACCGACTCATAGTCCTCACGGCAACTTACAGCACCACCACTGGTCGCTTCATTGCCAGAGAAAGTGCAGTTCGCAAGAGTTAACGATGAACCGTTTCCACAAGACACACCACCGCCAACGTAGGATTCATTATCAGTGAAAATGCAATTCTCGAAAGATGGAAATGAGTTTTCATCACACCTTACGGCACCTCCGTGGTCTTCAGATAGGTTGCCATAAAAGGAACAGTCAGTTAGCGTAGGGGATGATTCATAACAGAAAATGCCAGCTCCATCACTGTTCCCGCCCCAACCAACATTGGTGGTAAATAGACAATTCGAAAACGTGCAAGGCGAGTACAAACAATAGACAGCACTGCCTTCGTTTGCCCGATTCAATTCAAAAACACAATCCGTGATTGAGGGAGAACAGAACTGACAATATACCGCACCGCCGTGATGACTCGCATAATTGTATCGAAACGCGCAATGGGAAATATCGGGCGATGTGTTCGAACAATAGATCGCTCCTCCTCGATCATATGGATCCTCGTCAATGGCATATCCATATTCGAAAAGACAGTGGGACAGTTGGCTGCCGGAACTTCCCGAATCATAAAAACGCAAACTCCCACCTGGATCCGGAAGTGGAAATTCGCTGGTGAAGACAATCGAATCACCTTCGATTCCTTCCGCTAACAGTGTACCGTAAATTTCGAAAGAAAACGGTCCTCCGAAACGAAATGTCGTGCCCGGCAACAGACGAAGATTGTCACCTTCGTTGATATAGATCGTATCGCTGATGGAAAAGAGGCCCGGCCCCATGGCGCCACTGAGTGCTCCAGATAATCCTTCGAATGGCCCCGGCATTGCCAGTGCATTTTCGAAAGCGCCGATATCCGGCAGAGAACCTGATGGATTCGGACGTGGATTCCCGTCAATGTCTACAGCCGGTCCGCCAATTTGACCAGCGCCGATACAGTGGCTGTGGTCGGTAAGATGGAAATCACCTATTGCCCCGTCTGCGAAATGCGGCGCAACAAAGATGTTGCCATAAATGTCGCAGGAATCCCCGTTTGCGTTCGTGGTCACTCGCTGACCTAAACCCGGCGGCGCTTCGTTGGTACTGTTGAACTCTCTGCCTCCATGCCGGACTATGCAGTTATTCTCAAAACGACAACCACTATTATCGAAAGCAAAATGAACCGCAACATCCCCAAAACCTGCAATGATGCAATTGATGACGGTGAAAGAAGCGTCCGTACATTGCAATCCATCACCATCATCAATACAAAAGTTGTTACTGATTGTACAGTTTACAACCATTCCCCCTGCATAATAACCACTTAGCCCACCGCAACTGACACCGGAATTACCACTGATAATGCAATTATAAAATGATGGGAAAGCAAAGAAACAGTAGATGCCTCCACTATAACTACCGACGGAATTATTGACGATCCTGCATTTCGTAAAAGATGGAGATGACTGATAACAATATATTCCACCGCCATCGGAGATCGCTCTATTGTGGCTTATATTGCAGTTTGTAAAGCTTGGCGAAGCTTCACTGCGGCAATGCACACCTCCGCCCGAAGAAGCAAGACCGTTCTCGATGAGACAGTAGGCTAAGCGACTACCGGAACTGCTCGAACCATCAAAGCGTAATCCCTGCCAACGTTCGGGATTTATCGACGTGTCTGCTGTAAAAACAATAGAATCTGTTTCTGTTCCTTCTGCTAACAAAGTTCCATGAATTCCAAAGGAATAGTGTCCGTCAAAATGGAAGGTAGTCCCCGGCATAAGTTGGAGACTGTCCCCCGAATCAATCCAGATGTTCCCAACCACATGCAACTCCACCGGCCCAAGCGTCCCGCTTAACGGACCAGAAAGCTGGGCGAAACTTGATTGGGCAAAGGTAAGCAGGAGAAACAGAACCAATCCTACCCCCCTTAATCCCCCCGCAGGCAGGGGAAGATATAATGCGCGAAGGGTAAACGGCACCTTTCGCGGCGGATTTGTTGTTCTTACTCCCCTTTGTCCCCCCGCACGCGGGAGGAGAATGCGCGTTCGAGGCGATTCGCAGTGTTTCATAGGTAGTTTGACTGTTTCATTCGGGCAGGTCACAAACCAGCCCCTACGTCCGGTTGCGAATTACTTCATCGGCACCATCTTCTTCGGCCATTTCATCGCTTGTCCAAAATTCATCCGCTATCTCAAGAAACTCCTACCTGTTCTTCCAATTCCTCAATTCGACGCGGGAGTCCAAAAACAATCAAGTTATCCTTTTGCTGAATAATCGTCTGCGGACGACTGGCCGGGAACATCATCTCCCCTTCTCGCTGCAACGCAACCAGATAACAATCCTCATGCATCGCGGTTTTTGCCTCAGCGATTGTCTTTCCCACAAAAGGTGAATCTTCCATCAACTCGACTTGTCCCAGATACGGCACATCCGGCCGTTTGCTGTGAACAGTATCCACATAGCCGACTAAGGCGGGATTTAAGATCTCCATCGCCATGCGCCTACCGCCAATTCGGTCCGGTGAAACGATATGGTCGGCACCCGCCATGCGCAGGTTTTTCAGCGATTCATCTTCCGAGGCCCGCGCCACAATCATCAACCGCGGATTCAGCCGCCGCGCATTCAATGTCACATACAAATTGTCCGCGTCGCTGGGTAGCGCGGCAATCAACGCTTTCGCTTCTCGAATGCTACAGCCCAAAAGTGTCTCCTCTTCCTTGGCGTCTCCTACCATATACAGCAATCCTTCCGGAGCCTCTTTGGCGATGATTTCGACGTTCTGATCAATAACAGCACAGGGAGAATTGCTGTCCAGAAGCACGCTGATAGCTTCCTGTCCATTTCGACCAAATCCGCAGACGATGACATGCCCATTCAGAGCTTTCAGTTTCTTTTCCATTTTCCTTCTCCGAAATACTTGACGGATATCCGCCTCAACCAAAAATGAGGTCAACCGACCGATCGCGTACAAAAAAACACCCATACCCGTGATAATCAACACTGCCGTAAAAATTTTCCCGCCGGATGAAAGCGTATGGACTTCATGATAACCGACGGTGGAAATCGTGATAATGGTCATAAAAAGGGCGTCCAGTAAACCCCAGCCCTCGATGGCCATAAAGCCTATCACTCCTTCCAAACTGACCAGTACGATCAGAAAGAAAATGAAGATAAGCTGCCTGCTAACTTCTTTTCGAAACATCTATCGGCCTATTTGATTCTTTTGAGATAATAAGGATTTGATCCTTGTTGTCGAGTCGCTCTATTCCTCATCCGCCTGTTTCCACTCGGCGAGTTTGTAGTGGAGCCAGCGCAAGGAGACGCCAAGTTCCTGCGCGGTGCGGGTTTTGTTGTTGCCATTCTCTTTCAAGCGACGCATTACGAGTTCCTTTTCATGTTCTTTTAGTGTTCGCCGGGAACTCGACGTTTGAGGTGCCGGTGAAATAATCAATTCCGCCGCCGTAATATCATGGTCTTCGCTTAGAGCAATCGCGCGCGCGATGGCATTTTCGAGCTCGCGCACATTTCCCGGCCAATGATAACCCTCGAGGATGCGCATCGCTTCGGGAGCCACGTGTTTTAAAGACGCGCCTGTTTTTTCGGAATTCTTCTTCAGGAAATGATTCACCAAGAGCGGAATGTCGCCATTGCGTTCACGCAGCGGCGGCAGCGTCACCGTAATGACATTCAACCTGTAATAGAGATCCTCGCGGAAATTCCCTTTCTCCACCTGCGCCGCCAGAGATTTATTCGTGGCGGACATAATCCGGACATCCACCTGGCGTGTTGCCGTGTCTCCGACACGCCGGAATTCACCCTCCTGCAGAACGCGCAGCAACTTTGCTTGAATCGCCGGGGGAATATCCGCAACCTCATCCAAAAAGAACGTCCCGCCGTTGGCTACTTCTAATAGACCTCGTTTATCCGAACTTGCCCCCGTGAAGGAACCTTTTTTATGCCCGAAAAGCTCGCTTTCCAGCAGATGCTCAGAGAGATTTCCACAGAATTGTGTAATAAACGGTTTTTCCCGCCGCGGCCCACTATAATGCAACGCGCGCGCCGCCAGTTCTTTTCCAGTTCCGGACTCTCCTTCAAAAAGCGTCGAGATGTCCGATTGAATAATCTTGCTAAGCAGCGAAAATATCTGCTGCATCTTCGAACTGTTCCCGACAAGCTCGCTGAATCCATAGCGCCGTTCCACTTCGGAGCGGAGGAATCGGTTTTCTTCGCGCAGTCGTTGCATCAGCCGCGCATTTTCAATCGCGATAGCCGCCAAGTCGGCAAAGGCGCTCAGAAACGAAAGCGTCTCTGGTGTAAATCCTCCTCGACGCGTTTTACCATCGAGATAAATTGCTCCTAAAACGCGCCCCCGCAAATGGAATGGCACACATGCGACCGCCTGAATTTGCTTCAGAATAAGACTCTCGGATCCCTCGAAACGCTGATCCGCCTGCGCGTCCATCGTTAGAATCGGTGTGCGCGATTCGATGACGCCGCTGACAATCGAGCGACTGAATCCATTCTTATCCATAGCTGTCTCAGCGGAGATGTTCCGGGCTGTACGAACTCGCAAACCTCCATCTTCGCTCAAAACCAAAAAACCTCGCTCAGCTTCAGTCGCCTGCACGGCAACTTCCATGACGTGTTCGAGCAGACTATCTATATCCGTGATGGAATTGATGGACTGGCTGATATCATAGAGAGCTTTCAAATGCTCCTGCGTCAGCGAAGGGTATTGAGGCGATGATGATTTTTCAGAAGATCCATTCATCTTATATGACTCCAGAAATATTTCATTTCAGAATTAGAGCATCAATGAGAGCTTGGTTCCCGTATAAAAAATTTGCTGGCTTTCGACTGCGCAACATTGTTTGCTTCATCGACAACCTGAACCACCCAAGAGTAAAATTCATTTCCCTGTGAAAAGGGTAGGATTTTTCCGATTTGAACGGAAGTGATATTTCCGGGAAGTCCCGATGTATCCCAAGTCAAATCCTCATTATAGAAACACTCGACGGCGAATTCGAAGTAAAATCCTGAGTCGGGATCTGTGTAAGACCACCATGTAAAAATCGGCTGCTGCACCGTAATCGTCGTGTCTATTTCCGTTGGCCATTTTAGCCTCGGAAGCGCTCCCTCCCAATGGAAAAGTCGTGTCATGCAGGCACGTGCTTCTGTGACATGCCCCTCATCATCCTGAAACTTGACCGTGATATCCTTCGTCTGAAAATAGAGTAGGTTGTGCTGCAGCATATCCTCGTGAATCCAAAGCGAGAAGATATCTCCGTCTCCTATCAATTGCATCGGCCGTTCCGGCTCACCTTCCATCAGAACCCAAGCTCTATCTCTCGACGAAATCCCTTCCGGATCCCAGACATCTGCATAGACTGTCATTCCGCAGGCTATACCTTCCATAACCGGTTCGCAGAAAGTCTCAATCCAGGCTTCGCGTATCGCTTCATGGGGATTGTAGTCATTGGAGCCCGGATCCAGCGGATTATCTCGGGGAGGAGTCCAATCACAGCCCACCAAGAGGATTATAACGACCAGAAGAAGTGATGCAATATTTTTCATATTCTCCACCTCCTATCGTCCTATATTTCATATATATAAATTGTTGCAGAGAAATGCGTGGTATGAATTTTTCACACATGCGCGCAAAATTTGCAACAGTAAGATAATAGATTTATCGTCGGAATGCAAGCATTATTCAAAGCAATTTATCTGGAGGCAGCCCGAATTGCTTCACTTGCGGGAGGATAGCGATTTGCCGAATAGTCACGCGGCTGGCAGATGTCATGCCGCGGCGTTAAACGAAGAAATTCGTCATAAAAAATGGGCTGTGATTTTCTATCACAGCCCAACTTAAATCCGAAAGATTTATTAGAAATTTATTTCAGTAAAAATATTTTCTGCATCTTTAAGGCTCTTCCATTCACAATTGGCTGAATGAGATAAACACCCGAAGCCCACGAAGAACCCGAAAGCCTCAGCAGGTGCTGACCGTCGGACAGTGTTCCATAGGAAATACGGTCAACTTCGCGGCCAAGCATGTTTATAACAACGAGTTCTACGGTTGAAGCGCTGTAGAGCTCTAATGGCAAGGTTGTCGTCACATTAAATGGATTCGGGAACGCAGTTCCAACATCCGCTTCACTTGTGATGCCCTGACCAATAGAACGCGGCTCCAATCGTTGCGACGAACTCTCCGTACAGCCAAACGACGTGTAAACCGCTCCGCCCTCGGAATGGAAAAACTCGCCGATGCCGCCTTGCAAATGCAAGTGAGAATTTTTGACAATCGTTGACGTGAAACCCGACAGCCAAATCGCCGTCTGTTGACTGCGATTATAACCCACACTCACGCTGCAGCTCGAAACGTTGCAGTAACGCGACTCCGCCAGCCAGATGCCCCGCGCGAAGAAACCTTCGGAATCAATATAAACTTGAATGGCGTTGCCACGGATAATCGGATTAATATTTCCCCAACTGTAGAGTCCGATAGGGAAACCGGGCCCGGTCACTTCAATGGCGTTATCTAAAATTTCAACGTCGCGCGAGGATTGCATATCAATCCCAAATGTATTGAGATCATTCGCCTCTTCGTTGAAATTCACATCTATCCGGCACTGCTCAATCACACTTCCATCTGCGTCCTCCAGCCCTATAGCAGCGCCTTGTCCACCCGTCTTCCTGATAAAACACTTGCTAATATATGCCGGAGCTTTTTCGCATCTGATAGGGAATATCCTTGCCGTGATGTCACACTCCATAACTCTCAGTTCTCGTCCCGTTGATCTCAGTGCATGTTTGGGAATACTGTCTTCGTGAGAGGAAAAGTGAACATGCGATAGGGATGTGGCTGAATCCGCTATTCCTTCAAAACGGAAACCCTCGGCTTCGGCGACCATCTGGATAATGATCGGATTACTCTCACTGCCTTCCGCCGAAAGACTGCCTATGAAATCGACAGACTCCATACATACCACTCGCACCGTAACCCCACCGTAAATCCTCAGAGTATTCTCGGCAGGAACCTGACTTTTTCCATCGATGATATAGATATAATTGGTCGTATCAGTTTGACCGACATCTCCCCAGTCGCCATACTGAGTGAGATCTCCCGAGACTATACGGGTTTCCGACCACAGAACACCTGATAAGCCCAGACAAATCCCCACGAGCATTACGCAGTATAAAATCTTTTTCATGCCTTCCTCCACACGGCTGGTTGAGGCATTATCAGCACCTATAGAAATTTACAAAGTTCAACTCCCGAAGTCAAGGATTCTTAGCAATTTTTGAATCTTTTCTTGAGGCACCATTATTATTTGATTCTCTTTATATTATCAAGTATTTCGTCATTTTCAGGGAAACGACCTTCTTTCCTTTTCGAAAAGAGGAGGCGGCCATCCATTTTCACCTCGAAAACACCCCCACCTGATTTGATAAATTCAATCTCCGAATATCCGTTTCGCTTGAGGAAATCGGCCAGACTGGCCGCTTTAGGGTAGTAGTTTCATTCCACACAATATTCAATTGTTATACGCATATCCAGAAATCTCCTTTACTCTTAAACTCATATCATCTCGATTCGGTTCTATGATTTTCCGATAACATATTTTGACGGTTGGCTGCGCAGAACTTGCAGCGCTCCTGCTACAATTTCCTTCCGACTCAAACGACGCGGGCCTCGCACCGTTTGCGTGCGGCCAAGATATAATTCTGTCGCAATGATTTGAGTACCTAAAAGCTCGCGCCTTAGAGCTCTCAGGTAAATCTGCAGCGCGGCACGACTGGCAGCGTAAGCGGCGGGTTGATTTTCAAGCGCGAGAGCCGCCGCACCACATATCACAACCGCATGGCCTCGTCCCAAACGCTTGAACATGGGGTGCGCCAGTGAAAAACAATTGATAAATCCATAGAAATTCAATCCCATGACGCGCACCAATTCCGCACCACTGAAAACTTCCTTTGCCGCATCCTCAGGCTCAATCCCGACGTTGTAAATCAAGCAATCCAACCGCGGAGACCAATCCACGATTTTCTCGAAAGCCTTGATAACTTGTTTGCCGTCGGTGACACTGGCCGCCAATGATAGTACGGAACCGGGCGCCCAATTCGTCGCAGCCATGACCTCGCGCAGCCTGTCTCGAGTGCGGAAGAACAACACGACACGCTCACCTCGATTCACGATTTCATCCGCTAACGCAATCATTGTAGGCGAGACGCCGGCTATCAATGTGGTTGGGTGTTCCTGTTCCAAGGATGTCATTCAATAAACTCCTATATCTCAGAGTGCGCAGCCCCTTCTATATATCGGCACTCTTAAGAGCGGTCTCAAGTTAGAAATTCCAGCTCAGCGCCAGTGCGGTCTCCACACGATTATCTGTGTCTGTCTCCATGATGTGCGTCACCCGCCCCTGAATCAGGAAATTCTCCAGCAACTCCAGCACACCCCAGAGCGAATAACAGTCTATCCGGTGAAAATCTCCTGCCAGCAAAGGATAACTGGAGTCCGATAAATTCGTTAGCGGTGCGTAAATATCACCACCCCCATCGGAATCCGCTCCATGATTCTGCCTTTGCCAACGCAGACCGAATTGGACAGGATAAAAGGTCGCGCGCAGTTCGGTCGTCATGAATTCCGAATTGGGCTCAAGCGTATAGCCAAGCGGCGATGTCCAATGCGTATAGACATTCGTCGCAAAAACATGAGAATAGACGAATGGCCTGACTTGTGTGTATTCAGCGCGCGCGTCAAGAAATCGCCATGTTCCTCGCGGAGCCGCATGAATGCCAAGCGTAAACGCGGATTTGTTGCGGGCGTCATCGCTCCCGAATTCGGCAATCGCCATATCATCCCAAAGCAATTCTCCATACGTCACCAAACCGCGAAACGGACGCCATGTCGCATCAAAAGCGATTAACAGATTATCCATGTCATCCTGTGCGTGCTGAATGGAGTACAAAAAAGACACCGGTGTGATATAGGCCAGTTCAACATTCCGGTCGCCATAGATAACGCCTTGAGAAAATCCGAGAAGCAGATTCGGCAACGCTTTCAATTCTACACGCTGTGCCGACAGGAATTTCTGTCGGTCAAGGGTGCGAGGACGCCCTTCGGATGTCGTATAGAGCGTATCCTCCGGCACACCATAGGATTTTAAGAATCCATGAAGGAAAATATAATTCAAGACCGGTCTGTCGTTATTTCGAAAGACGGCATCGAAACGCACATAATCGAATGGCGGCCCTTCAGCGGAAAGGAAAAGCTGTCCGAATTGCCCCGGTCCCCAAGCGTGACGCCCGCGTCCCAAAGAGAGCGATAAATTGCGTCCGTACCACTGGATAAACGACTCGGAAATATCATACGAAACGCTTGTCGCTTTATCTTTCAAATCCACGAACGCCCAGCGATCTTCGTAGAGCTGCTCGCGCGCCATATACGGGCCACGCCCTGATTCGCCGTAGTCGCGGAAATCCACCATGAAATGCAGCGACTGTGCGGCACCTCCCTCCAATCGGAAACCCGCCGCGCTGCGCCGAATGCCACGCGCCTTCGAATCTGTCCAGATACCTTCGATTCCATAGACAGGCTGATAGGTCAAAGCGAATTTTTCTTCAAGATGAAGCGCCGCAAAATGATGGTTCGTGGAATAAAGCCATTGCAGCCAACGTCGATTTTTTGTCCCCACCTTTTTTAGAAACCGTGACCAGCCGCTTTCGCATACCGGTTCTATTTGCCCCTCGGAAATCAGATGCCGCGCCAGACTTTCATTTCGGAAACGGCGGCTTTCTTTATCAGAATAGTCGTTCCCGTCCACCGAATCGAAATGAAACTGAACATAAGGGCGAATATGTGACTGCAACGGCAAATCTCCGCGCGCCTGTGCTCGGTCAAGATAGTCATAAAATCGATGGCCAAGCTGTGGATAATCAAAGGTGATGCTGCGACAGGAAGGCTCCGCCGCAAAGGTATGTGCTGCCATGAGTCCAATCGCCAAAGCTCCAATGATATACGACCAGCGTTGAATCGTAACCTTCCCCTTCATCTAATTCCTTCTGAAGTAGGTGCTTTTCATAAGCTTAATATAATACTCTTGCCTTTGAATCGCAAGCCATCCGTCTCTCACTTAACTAATATGAGACTTGACATTTCAAGGATAGTCTTGTATACTTTATACAGATCTAACCAACACAATCAGAGCGTGCACCATGAAGAAGATCTTTCCTCTCGCTTTAGGGCTTTTCCTGACCCTTCTTGCAGTCCAAACCGGCTGTGACAAAAAATCCACAGACAGCCCTGAAGATGTTCCTTCCGGCCCGAATATTGCCATTACAACTCCCAACGGCGGGGAAACGTGGTTAGTCGGACAGACCGCCGAAATAACATGGACATCGTCGGACTTCACTGGGTGTGTCATTATCGAACTGAACAGCGATTTCCCTTCCGATAGCTGGGATGTCATCATCGATAATAAAACCAACAACGGGACTTATTCCTGGCTGGTGACTCAAGAAGCGACACAGACCGCACGAATTCGTATCCGCAGTCTGCTGCAGCCGGAAATCGCGGATACATCCGACAGCGATTTTGCTCTGATTGCTTCGTGGACTATCATGGTTTATGCCGACGGCAATCATAACCTCGATGGCGCTGACGACAACACATCTTATTGCATCGAGAACATCCGAAACATGGAACTTGTAAATCAGTTGTACGGGATTAATGTTATCGCGATGCTCTCGTCGACTCGCCTTGAGGGTGGGGCGAAATACTATAAAATCGGCTATTACCCGATGGAACTTCCGGATGAAATCAGTTCCCCTGTTCTGGAAGAGTTAGGCGAACAAGACATGTCTGACCCCGCAACTCTGACTAATTTTTTGGACTATTGCGCGGTGAATTTCCCCGCGTCGCACTCTGTACTGATTATCGACGACCATGGAGAAGGCTGGCGCGGAAGCTGTCTGGATGATGTCAATGGCGACGGAGGACTTCTGACGATACCCGAAATGAAAAACGCTATTCTGCAATCGAATTTCGCATGGACAGACATGATCGTTTTTCATGCAAGTGGCATGTCTATGGTGGAAGTCTGCAACGGATTACAGGGATGCGCTGATTATTTGTTGGCAGGTCAATTTGCAACTCCAATGGAAGCGGTCTTGGGTGGCGATTTCTGGCTGAGCTGGCTCAGAAGCAATCTGGAAGCGACTCCCCTCGAGGTTAGCCAACAAATCACTCAATTGATTCTTGATGCTTCCGGAGCCAAAGGGAAGACAATTCAGTATTCGCTCATTGAGCTTTCCTCTATGACGGCGCTGAATGATCGAATCGAAAATTTCGGTCAGCGACTCGCGGCGGAGAATAACGGATACTGGGACGAAATCAGGCATGCGTGGAACGAAACACATGCAATTTCCTATGACCGTCCTACGTCGGTGGATATCCGGGTATTCGCTGAGAATATTTTGCTTGAACCGAACCTGTCCCAAATAGCATCCCTAAATGCTGCCGCTGAGGACGTGATTCAATCAATAGATGAAGCGGTGCTGTTGTCGATGACCTATTTCAACTACACGGATCCCGCTGTCCCTCGCGGTGGACTGAATGTCTATTTCCCTTATCACATTACGCAATTCGACTCGTTGGATTATGCCGCATTGGAAAGCGTACAGCCGGAGTGGCTGTCATTTCTTTCAAGCTTTCTGTCACATCGGGAAAACCCGATAAGCTGCAGCGATCCTGTGCCTATCACGCTTGGTAGTCCGGTGACGCAGTTCCGGTTTGATGATGAATACCCGCAGCACTGGTTCCAAATCACTCTCGAAACGGGCACCTATCGATTCACCCTCTGTGATT
>CAZADO010000094.1:0-3150 GCA_964483885.1 uncultured Alphaproteobacteria bacterium
AAGAAATACAAGCCATCTGGCCCAAAATAGACATCGACATCAACGGCAATCTCCATATGGTTTCCTGCGAGAGTCCGCATGATGAAACGCTGGCAATTCCACAGAGGATGTACTATTCTCGCGGAGTTCCGGAATTTGATCAGGATGGATTCGGTTTGGACATTAACTGGGATCCAATGGACTGCGGCGGATTTGCGTTGTGGGATACGATTATGACGATTGCACCCGATGTGGCTTGTTCGCGCCATACTCCACGTGTCGCCATTGCTTGGTGCCACAGTATGGAGGACATCACCGACATGCACACAGCGTATTCACAGTGGGACAACGAAATCTATCTGCAAGTATCTGAAGACGGCGGTCTCAATTGGGGCGATGTTATCAACGTCACCCAATGGACACTGTGGGATCGGGATTGCTTGAATGCGACGGGAGACACTTTGTTGTGCGACCGCGATACCATGCGAGCCTACACTGACTGCGCGGTCTTCTTCGATGAGGACGATTATATCCATATCGGCTTTACGACTCCAGCCAACTGGCACTGGCTGCCGGGAGACCCCGATTCCGGTTATATCACTCCTGACCTCTCTCGCATATGGCATTGGAGTGATGAAACCGGCTACTTCAGTCAGATTGCCGATGGCTGGTATTCAGCTTTTGGATCCGGAACCGGCAACTGGCAGCATAATGTCCAGCGCCCGAATTTCGCCGTGGATCCTGTGACAAACTATCTCTACTGCTCCTATATGAAGTACGATTCATCAACCACCTCTGAAGCCGGCTACGAAATGGCAGATGCTATTGTGACGGTTTCGACTAACAACGGGAGATATTGGGCGGTAGGCACAAACGTAACGAATACGACTCCGGATATGGATCCGGTTCCTCAAGGTGAATCCATGAATGAACGTGAAGCGACACTCGCAAAGTTGGTTGTCGACGGTCAATTGCATATGGAATACGTCCTAGACAAAGAAGCCGGAGCATTCCCACAGGATGAAGGCATCGCGACGCTGAATCCGGTCATTTATCAGCAGATTCCTGTCAATGAAATCGCCACATTACCGCTTGTCGAAAATTATCCGATGCATTGGGATTCCTCCCATCATCCACCGTTGGGCGCATCTGTCTTTTCGCATAACCTGCCGGAGCAATTTTTACTCTATCAGAATTACCCGAATCCATTCAATCCGACAACGATGATGCAATTTGACCTAAGGCGTCATTCCAATGTAACGTTGAAGGTCTTCAATGTGCTGGGACAGGAAGTCGCAACGCTGCTTCACGACGCGCCTCTGAGTGCGGGTGTGCATCAGGTCGAATTCGATGGTTCGCACCTATCCTCCGGTGTGTATATCTACACTCTCAGTTCGGATGGTTTCGCGGCTTCGAAAAAGATGGTGCTTCTGAAATAGTAACAGAAACTCTGTGTTTGTTACTACAGAAAGAACTGAAAATCACCCGCTTGTTTTCATGGTGAAAATTGGTTATATTCTATATAATTTCGGTTTGGAAACATAGAACAAACACACGCATAAGAAAATCCTGAGTAACTTGACTGACCAAGGAGGAAACATGCTGCGGAATCTATTTGTATTGCTTCTGATAGGCACCATTGGAGTCGGCCTGCTATGGGCAGCTCCGGTCAAGGTGATTCACAAGGAAAAGTTGAACCGGATTCTTCCGGTATTCGGAACATCGAATGATCCGGACATCACTTCACCGGCAGTGCCTATGCGACCGACTTCTTACCATCTGGATGATTACGTTGGAACGATTGATACCGCCGGAACCACATGGTACGACTACCAGCACAACGGAACGGCTGGAAAGATGATTGGTGTTGATGATTTCGGAATGATCTCGGTGGTATGGATGAATGGATTGAACGCACAGCAAAATCCGCGGTATGTCTATTACAACGTCTGGGATCCATCAGCCGGTGATTTTATGTACGGCAACATCGGTATCCGCATTGATGCATCGGTTCGCGCGGGGTATATCAGCCAAACGACGACGAACGAAGGTTTCTGCTTTCCTGCGTTTCACGAACAGGTAACCGGAGATCAATTCCATGCGTGTTCGGCGATTGACTACTGCGCTTATTGTGAAGCCTTCACGGTCGTTGAACCCGCATGGTGTTACGATCCGAATGACGTCGAAATCAACTGGCCTAAAATCGACATGGATATCAACGGCGTTCTCCATATGGTTTCCACGGAGTATGTCGAAGATGCCGGAGCGACTCAACGAGTGTACTACTCTCGTGGCGTTCCGGAATACGATCTGGATGGATTCGGACTGGATATTCAATGGAATACATTATCCTGCGGCGGATATGATGAAATCGAAACGGTGATGGTTATTGCCGGAGATGTGGCTTGCTCGAGACACTCCGACCGTGTCGCGATTGCGTGGCCTCACTCCATGGATGATCTGCAGGCTGATCCAAGCCAAATCAACAACGAACTTTACATGATCGTTTCGGAAGACGGCGGACTCAATTGGGGCGATCCAGTCAACGTCACTCAGTGGACCCCATGGGACCCCGCTTGTTTCTATGGAGGCGGCGATCCGTACGAGTGCGACCGGGATACGTTCCGTGTTTACACCGACTGTTCAATTTTGATGGATGAAGATGACTACATCCACGTCGCCTTCACGACGCCCGCGTTCTTTTGGTACGTGGACAACGGCGGTGTTATCGACAGCGGCTGGTATTCGTATGGGACCAACTCGATGATCTGGCACTGGAATGAGGAAACCTCCTACAACAGTCTGGTCGCATGGGGATGGCAGCCAGCCTACGAACCGGGAGCGTGGCAGCGCACTACTCAGCGTCCCAGTTTGGCCATTGATCCTACGACGGGCTATCTGTACTGTTCTTATCAAAAATACGACACATTGGCCTACAGCGAAGCCAGCGGAATTCCGCTCGCAGATGCTTGGGTCACAGTATCGACCAACAACGGTTGTTCATGGGCGGAAGGCACGAACGTAACCAACACGACGCCTCCGATGGAAATCGTTCCCGCCGGCCAAAGTCTGCACGAACGTGATATCACCGTCGCGAAAACAGTGACAGACGGTTACCTCCACATGGAATATATTCTGGACAAAGATGCCGGAGGAATACCACAGGAAGAA
>CAZADO010000095.1:0-2992 GCA_964483885.1 uncultured Alphaproteobacteria bacterium
CAGCGGCAAGTCTGACGACATCAAGGGACGTATCTCGCAGATTAAAAAGCAGATTGAAGCGACGACGTCCGACTATGACCGGGAGAAACTGCAGGAACGTCTGGCGAAGCTCGCCGGCGGTGTAGCCGTTTTGCAAATCGGCGCGGCGACCGAAGTTGAAATGAAAGAGAAGAAAGCCCGCGTCGAGGATGCGCTGCATGCCACGCGCGCGGCGGTCGAAGAAGGTATTGTTCCCGGCGGCGGCGTTCCTCTACTTCGTGCTCAGAAAGTCGTTGACGAACTGAAGCTCGAAGGCGACGAAGCTATCGGCGCTAAAATTATTTTCCGCGCTTTGGAAGAGCCGCTGCGTCTCATTGCGGAGAACGCCGGTTTCGAAGGTTCGGTCGTAGTCAACAAGGTGCGCGAAGAAAAGAGTTATTCGTATGGCTTCGACGCACAGGCTGAAATTTACTGCGATATGATAGCGGCTGGCATCATCGATCCGACGAAAGTCGTTCGCATTGCACTCGAAAACGCGGCATCGGTCGGCAGCCTTGTGCTGATGACCGACGCGACGATTTGTGAGAAGAAGGAAAAAGACAAAGCACCCGCGATGCCCGGCGGCGGCATGGGCGGTATGGGTGGCATGGGCGGCATGGACTACTAAACCCAGCATCCACGGTGCTGGCTGCTCGCAGCCGACCCGTAATTTCAAACAAAGTACAACCGCGCAGGGCAAATGCCTTGCGCGGTTTTTTTTTGCGACGGTTCGCTAATAGTGAATGTCATAGGTCAATCTTGTTTAAGCCAAAAAGGATTTCGTCAATCGCAGGTGCCCGGTTCAAGTGGTCGGCTTTGTTATTAGCTGACTCGTTGGATGACAAGCAAACGGGCTTCGAAAATCGTGCATACGTTGCATAAAATGCACAGGTCAGCAATATAGTGCCGACTGTTATTATTGGATTTACGCAGCGAGAAGTTGCGATAATATCAGGTATAGAAGTTGCTCAAAATACTCAGGATAGGTTTGTTATATCATTTTCAGTAAGAGCAAAAGTCTGGCTTGCATTTAAACTGGAAATTCCGTAGTTTTAAGAGATAGAGTTTCTTTAGTGCATACGGATATTCATCCGTTTCTTTTCGCTTTTGTGTTAAGGAGGTTAGCATATGTTCCCTCGTGAGAAAGGACAGAAGGGTTTTACCCTGATCGAGATTCTGATTGTGGTTGTGATTGTAGCGATTCTGGCGGCGATTTCCGTGCCGATTTATGTCGAATATGTCCGGAGTGCTCGCGCCGCCGACGCTCAAGCCACGATTGGTGCTGTTTGGAATGCTGCGCAGGTCTTCGCGCAAGACCTCGGTCGTTCTCCCGGTTCGGTTGAAGAGATGGAGCAGCAGGGATATTTAACCATCCAAGAGGCGACCCGGATTCAATGGACATTCCAGCTGGTCGGAGATCCGATTACCTCAATTATGGCTACGTCCACCGCGCGTATGCGAGGCGGCGAAGGTAAAACCGTTACGTACAACACGCTGGACGGCACGTTCTCCGGTTACGGATTCCCTGTGGAAGATGAAGGAACCGGCGGCGCTATCGGAACTCAATAGCGCGAGCCTGCTGTGGTTTTACCGGACAATCCAACCGGTATAGGTTAAGGATTGTGCTTTTATGGAACAGAAGGAAGCTTCGATGGTGACTCAAGTTCAGGACCTGCGACAGCTCTCGGTTCACGATCTGTTGCGGTTCGCGGTGGCACAGGATGCGTCGGATTTGCATCTTTCGACCGGAACGGTTCCGATGATTCGCGTCAACGGTCGTATGCGGAAACTTAACCTGCCTCCCATGGAGAAAGGGGAGATGGAGGCGATGATTCGCGTCATCCTTTCTCCGGAGCAGTGGGAACGCTTTTCTAAACAGAAGGAAATCGATTTCTCGGAACAGCTCGGAGACATCGCGCGGTTCCGCGTAAATGTTTTTCTGCAAATCAATGGCCTTGGAGTGGTTTTCCGGGTAATTCCATCGGATATCCGCAGCTTTGAGGAGCTGGGATTGCCCGGAGTGCTGAAGGACCTTGCGCTGAAAGACCGCGGTCTGGTGCTGTTGACCGGTCCGACCGGCAGCGGCAAGACGACGACGCTGGCTACGATGGTTGACTGGATCAACGAATACAAGGAACTGCATGTTATTACCGTTGAGGATCCGGTCGAGTATTTTCATCGGTCGCGCAATTGCATGATTAATCAGCGCGAACTTGGCGCGAATACGCATTCATTTGCGAACGCTCTGCGCGCCGCGCTCCGTGAAGACCCGGATGTGATTTTGGTCGGCGAAATGCGCGATTTGGAAACGATTGGGCTGGCGTTAACCGCCGCTGAAACCGGCCATCTGGTTTTGGCGACACTGCACACCAGTTCGGCTCATAAAACCATCGACCGGATCATTGATATTTTCCCGGCGGCGCAGAAAACACAAGTGCGTTCGATGCTCGCCGAATCATTGGAAGCCGTCGTCGCGCAGAAGCTTTTACCGTGCAAGGACGGCGCCGGTCGAGTTGTCGCATGCGAAATCATGCTTGCTACAACGGCGGTTCGAAATCTGATTCGCGAAGACAAAATCTATCAGATTCCGTCGGTGATTCAGGCGGGAGGCAAGACAGGTATGCAGAGTCTGGATCAGGATTTGCAACGCTTGCTTCATCAGGGATTGATAGACCGCGAAATGGCCGCTCATATCGCGGAGAATCCAAAACTCTTTCAAGTGGATCTGGGTTCATAGTTGTGGAATTGCGAGTAGGTCAGGCGACCTGCCTCGGCGAATGATTTTTTTAATCGCGACTTCTTGTCGCGGAAAAATCTGAGCCAATAATGAAAAAACAGCACAGACATAAGAAATACCAGCGCGGTTCGGTGGACCTGATGCAGGTGGCTGTGGCGTTCCTGATGATTACGGTCGCGGTTGTGGGAACAACCTACGCGATGTTCTACGGGCGGCAGGCCATTATCCGTCAGGAGC
>CAZADO010000096.1:0-11329 GCA_964483885.1 uncultured Alphaproteobacteria bacterium
GGAGCTTCCGTCGGAGTTTCGCTTTGTGGCGCTGGGGGATTAATATACCTGTAATAGACCGGCGTCAGAAGCAGGATGATGCCGATGATAACGAGAGCCAATATGGTGTTTTTGTCGAACATTTTCAGTTATTTACTTCTAAATTGCTTTACTTCTGGAACTGGGTCTTCTCCGCCCGGATGCCACGGCCCGCACTTCACCAGCCGCCGAACCATCAAAGCGCTTCCGCGGAACGGTCCATAGGTATCCAGCGCCTCTCTGGCATAGACAGAACAACTGGGATGAAACCGGCAACGCCCTCCGAAATGCAGACTAAAAACAACCACATACGCATCAATCAGTAGCTTCAGGAGCCACCGGAAGAGTGCTGAGAAGGCGGCGTAGCTTTTCTTCCAGATTGTTCCAATTGGAGGGTTCATTTCTAAGCAGTAAAATATAATGATAGTTGTCGGGAAAGATAGCTTTGTTTCGTCGGTAGAATTCACGGAGTTTCCGGCAGGCGCGGTTCCTTTTTACAGCTCCTCCAACCGTGCGTTTGGCTGAGAAGGCAATTCTACGCTCGGAAGCGGGCAAAAAAAAAGGAGAAGCTCCCCGGTTGCCCGACGCTTTCCCCTCCGCCAAATCCGCGTAAACGCCTCACGACCATGCAAACGCTCGGTTCGTGGAAACTGTTCACCGCTCATCAGAAACTGTCAATTTATGGCGACTTTTAGCACGCCGCCGCCGTAAAATAGCCCGCCCGGACTTTGTTGCCATCCGCGTGCGGAATCCGTGGACATTTTTTCTTCGACGTCGAGAAGGTTGATAGGTGCGTTTCATGCAGATCTCCAGAAGATGTTTTATGACTGCAGGGCCTTTTTTCAAATCCCAACAGCCTTTATCACAAACTTAATCTTGCAATATAAGAAAATTTGTGTAGCAAAGCAACTGGTTTTTGAGAAAATACGCCTCGCCTCTCAGTATAGCCCCTCTTCTCTCTCTGAAAATTTCATCCGTCTGTTTTTCCGGGAGAAACCGCCCGTAACCATGTGCAAATTGAGACTTTATTAGCTTGACATTAGGGGAAAAAGTTATATATTATGAGCGCTCGATGAGCACTTTTATTGACCCCCACCACTGCATCGATCCGATCCGGAGTTTTTAAGACGGTCGCGATCTGTGCCTAAGTTTACTTCTTTTGTCAGCCTCATTGTTTGACGAACTCTTAATTTTTCGTCCCGAAAGGATTCCCCTTTCGTGTTTATTTAGAGATATGCCCTGTGGATTGCTCTCGGTTGATTCTTTGGAACTCAACTGATAAACAAACCCTTGGAGAAATTAGATCACGCTTCTAATACACATTTTCTGAAATGCCAGAATCCAAAATTTCTGAGCTGGAAGGTCTCTGGTTGGAGTTTACCGAAAGAATTTCGGAAACACTTCCAGAGCAGAGCTTCCGAACTTGGATTCAACCAATTCGCCCGGAAAGTCTTGATGATAATACTCTGACACTCTGTGTTCCCTCGCAATTTCACTATGAATGGGTAGATAGCCACTATTCTCAAAAAATCCGTGGAGTCCTCGGTCAACTGATTGGCCGGGACATACGACTTTCCTTCAAGGTTGATTCGACAAATGGTGATCAACCGGATCACCACGTTCAAGCTCCACAGCCGAAACAACGCTCGAACACCCGGCGTTCGCCGAAACCTCAAGACGTTCAACTGAACAGCCGCTACGCCTTTGACAACTTTGTCGAAGGTGACGGGAATTCTTTTGCCCGCGCTGCTTGTCTGGCGATTGCGGAAGCCCCCGGTAAAACTCCGTGGAATCCTCTGCTTATTTACGGCGGGACCGGTCTCGGCAAAACGCACCTCTTACAGGCAATTGGAAATCATGTTCTGAAAAAGAAGAAAGTCGCGCGCGTCAAATACGTTTCCAGCGAAAGATATACGCAGGAATTCATTCATTCTGTCAAGAATAATCGCTCTACAGATTTTTCCAAACTCTACCGTTCGGCAGAATTCCTTTTAGTGGACGATGTTCAGTTTTTCTCCGCGAAGGGAAGAACGCAGATTGAATTTTTTCATACCTTTAACAGCCTCTATCAAGCAGGTAAACAGATTATTCTCTCGAGCGACCGACCGGTGCATGAGCTTAAAGATATCGACGAGAGACTTATTTCACGGTTTCAAAGCGGCCTGATAACTCAGATTTCACCCCCTGATTTCGAAACTCGCGTCGCGATTATCGAACGCAGAGCTGAGGAAGAGGGCATCGCGCTGTCGCTGGATATCGCTCAGTTTTTTGCGACGCATATTAAAAACAACATCCGCGAGCTCGAAGGTGCTCTGGTTACGCTGATTGCACGCGCGACGTTTCATCGGCTTGAACCGAATTTGGAACTCGCAGGTCAGGTTCTGCAGGAGAAGATCGGCCGCCCTGTCGGTAAACCTCAGATTGAACAAATTCAGGATGTTGTGTCAAAACATTTCAAGCTTTCCGGAGATGCTCTAAGAGGGAAATCCCGCAAACAGGAAATCGCATTAGCGAGAATGGTGGCGATGGCTCTGGCTACGAAGCTCACAGATCACTCCTTAAAACACATCGGTCAGCTTTTCGGTGGGCGAGATCATTCCACTGTAATCCATGCAAGGAACACGATTCATAAGTTAATGGAAAAAGATGCTCTTATACGAGATACTTGCGAGTCTCTTTGCCAAAAATTAAGCCTATCCACTCTGCCGTCCACAAAGATGTGAATATGCGGTTATCTGTCCAACCTTGAAAACAATCAGAAGACCAGTAAACTTTTTTCGACATTATCGAGTTAAAGACGGAAGATAAAATCCTTTTTATTCACGAATCAGTCCACAGTAAATCCATCACTAACTTTATATGTTTAAATACTTGGAGTTGTTTTTCCACATATCCACAGAGCATACTATAACATCATTCATTTACTCTTTCTTTAAAATACTCTGAGGTTGTTATGAAATTCACTGCTTCGCAGAGCGCACTTTTGGGAGGATTTCTGCCGTTGTCCGGAGTCATTCCGTCGAAAACTCCCTTGCCGGCGTTAAGTCACGTTTTTGCCGAATTGCGCGGAAATGAATTAAGCTTGGCGGCGACAGATTTAGAAGTTTCCATGCAAACGACGATTGAGGTGAAGGGAAGCGAGGATGGAAAAGCGCTTCTGCCTGCTCGTCGAATCATTGAAATTATTCGTGAATTGCCGGATATTCCACTGAAGATAGCAGTCGATAAGAGCCACCGAATCAAAATCGATGGAGATCAGGGGAGCTATAAGCTTTCCGGAGAAGATGTTGAAGGTTATCCTCAACTTCCACAACTTAAAAAACCTCAGATTTTTCAGTTTGATCGCTCGAAGCTTCAGCGGTTGGTTGGTAAAACGCTTTTTGCGGTTTCGCATGATGAACTTCGACCTCAGTTGACGGGAATTCTACTTCAAGCGAAATCAGGCGAGGTTAGTTGTGTTTCCACAGACGGACACCGGCTTGTACGTATTCGCTCGCTCAAGGTCGATTACAAGGGAGATGAGCAGGACTTCATCGTTCCTGCTAAAGCGATGACGGCCGTGTTGCGAAATGCGGAAGGCGACGGACCGCTGGAACTGAGTTTTGAAGGGACACAGCTCAGCTTTGCTTTTGGGAAGATGAGATTAACGACGCGTCTGATTGAAGGCCGTTATCCGAACTACGAAGCGGTGATTCCTCAGTCGAATGAAAATATTTTAAAGCTTGATTTAGACACGTTCCGGTCTGCGGTGCGGCGTGTAGCGATCTTTGCCAATGAAGTATCACGGCAGGTGCGGCTGCGGATTACGCAGGAGAGTGTGGAGATTTTATCGGAAGATGTCGAGGCGGGCGGAGAAGCGCAGGAAAAGATTCCGTGTGAATACAAGGGCACACCGATGGACATCGGTTATAACGCCACTTATATTCTCGATGTTCTCAAGCATATCGATACGGCGGAAGTTATTTTCGAGCTGGGTTCACCGACCACGGCAGGACTTGTGAAACCCAGTGAGCAAGAAGAGAATGAAGACCTGCTCATGCTCATCATGCCGGTTCGGTTGAACTGACGGATGGGGACTCGTTCGGGAACAACGTGGTGAGTAGGAGGGACAGAGCGGGACATGTGCCCGCTCTTCCTGCTCGATTTAAGATAAAAAAGAGCGGCGCTGGAAATAGAATCCGGCGCCGCTCTTTTATGTCAGGATTACATTTTTGTTTTATGTTTATTCGCAGGGTTCTGTTGGTTCGGGGAGGGAATAGCAGCGGGAGATGGTGGATGAGCGGTAGTAGTGATTTAGAATTTCGTGATACGTCTTACCTTTGACGGCCATGTACGCCGCGCCTACTTGGCACATGCCGGCCCCATGTCCCCAACCGGCACCGTTCAGCGTAATTTCCACCGGCAGGCCTTCTTCGTCTTGCTGAATGTCCACGACGAAGCAACTGGATTCAAGCATCGTTGGCGAAAGGGCGCGGCGAATGTTGAGCTCTTTTTTGATTTTCAAATTTTTATGGGAGCCGAGGATTTCAATCAGCACGAGTCGCCCTGAAACACCGCGTTCGAGCGGAATGATATCGTAGAACGTGCCGATGTCTTGGCCGGTGTTGCGAGCGATAATTTTTTCGAATTCGGCACGGTTGTAAGTCACTTCCCAGCGGAAATGTCGGTGAGTGTAGTCCGGCGCGACCGGCAGGAGCTTCGCGGGGATATTGCAGCAGACATCCGGCTTCGACAGAATCCACTTCCGAGCGTTTTCTTCTGTCGTCAAATCGATTTTCTTCAGGTCATCTTTCAGCGTGCACCAGACTCCTTCGGCGGCATTAATCGGCGGTGACGCCCAGACGCGCGCGGCGTCTTCGGTGTGTCCTCCGCAGACGGCTGAATAGACCGCATCCATCAGGATGCCGTCGCGCATCAACACTTCACCGCTGGTTTCAATCACCGCTTCATTCGTGCGCGGATCCTCCTGCGTAACACCGGCATAAACCTGACAGTGTTCTGTTCCGCAGACATCGAAAGGATCGTTAAGATGTTTGGTATGGAGTTTGGCTAAAACTTCCGAACGCGCCGCGACCGCTTGAGTCTTGAGAGCTTCATGCGGAAAACCGGCAGGCATCTCCGAGGGAACAACACCGCGCAGGTAAACGTCAATGGGAACTTCCGAAATTGCGCAAAGTTTGCCGTCATGGTCGAGTCGGATTTCAACGACACCTGCGTAAGAACGATCTTCTTCTGTTTCCCAGCGGAAACCTGTCCCAACGCGAACGCTGCAAATTTTCGTTTCTACCGTCAGGTCAGCGGGAATAATCCGCACGCCATCATCGGAGACCCAAGATTCTTCGAGTTTCGCGTCGAAGAGTTCCACTTTTCCGGAAACACGTCGCATGAGTTCCCGCACCACTCTTGGAGCGTAATCGTCTATGAATGTTTGCAGAAGTTCCTCGGCATCGTCGCTGTTTTCGAAGTTGCCCACCTGAACACGGTAGCGCGTATTATCGCGCAGAATATTGCCTTGAACTTCCACTGGATTTCCCAGCGAGCGTACATAAGCGTGCGAACCTTCTTTTTCGAGCTTTTCCGCTAACGCGATGGCTTCTTCTTTATCGGCAAACGTCATCACGAGGACGCTGTAGATGAATTGGGACGGTACGGCTTCTTCAACGCGCACCCGCCACTTGAGATTTGACGGAGCCATCGGGCGAAGCGTTTCGCCTTTCAGATTTTCGACAGCGAAAGGGCCATTGACTTGAAGGCTGACCTTTTCGTAGCCTTCGAGCAGTCCCACGCGAATCAGAGGCCGGGTGTCCCGCACGTTATCCGCAGTGGGTAATTTGTTCGGTGAAGGTTTTTTCATAGAAAGAGAATCGTTTTTACGAGAGTCGTTATGCGAATCTCCCGACAGAATCGTCGGCAGCGATATCCAAAAAAATATCAACAGTAATTCGAGACGAAAAAGCCTGCGCGCTCGGGTGCGGAAGTTTATGCGTTCAAACACGGTCGGCTACAGGCTCTGCATTTTTTTCAAAAAACTCTTGATGCGCCGTGCGAGCAAAGGCTCTGGCGGCGTTTTCTTCCAGCAATCCTGAGAAACGCGTTTCGGAAAGCAGAAGTCCGTGACATTGGCGGGAGAACGAACTCAAGCATTGAGTTGCCCTTGCGAAAATTGTGCCGCTGGAACCTGCGCCGGGACCGATGAGCGTTACCAGTGACAATTCGCGTCCAGCACCTAAGTGCGTTTCGATGGTGGAATTCGACCAGACGGCTGCCGCATCAGCACGGCTGAGCACCAGATCGCCGCCGCCGGGTCCCCAACTGACGGCCAGCGGATGAATTCCTTCGCTGCGCAAAATGTCCAGAATAGCGAAAGGAATATCCGGCAGCGGGTAATAGGTCACCGACGGCACCAGTACGATAGCGGTCAGCGAACGGCGTGCCAGCGGATGACTGGAAACAATCGTGCCGATTTCACCTGTGCGGCCGTCTCCAATCGCGAGCGGCATTTTGTGTTCCGCGGCAAGTTCTACGGCGGGAAGCTGCAAAATTTTCGCGCCGCAGCCGGTGATTTCGAGCGCTTCGGTGTAGCTCATTTGTTCAATCACGCGCGCGGCGGGAATTTCTTTCGGGTCCGCAGTCGAGATGCCCGAAACATCTTTCATGAATTCGACGCGTTCGGCGCTTAACGCAATCGCAAGAGCGACGGCTGTAGCGTCGGCTCCGCCGCGACCGAGTGTGGAAATGTTTTTTTCAGTGGTGACGCCTTGATAACCGGCGATGATGGGAATTCGACCTTCGGATAAAATATAACGTACACGCTGAGCGCGCACTTCGACAATACGTGCCGCGGTGTGCTGCGTGTCAGTGATGATGCCTGCCTGCGCGCCGGTTAAAGAAACCGCTAATCCTTCGCGCTCTGCGTTAATCGCCAGCGCCAGCATCGCGATGGAAATACGCTCGCCGACGGAAAGAAGCACATCCAACTCGCGCCCGGAAGCGTTTTCATCAACTTGCCGAGCGAGTTTTAAATACGTATCGGTTGTTTCCCCCATCGCCGACACAACAACCGCAAGACGGTCACCTGCATTATAGCGAGCGACGATTTGCTTGGCGACCTGCTTCACGTCCCCCGCCGACGCCAAACACTTCCCACCGTATTTTTGAACGATTAGAGGCAAAGGATCACAATTTGTTAAGAATACTCTATTCGCGCAGTGTTTCTCTGAACTTAATTCTTAGGTTTTCTATGAAGAACTGGAAGTCATTGTTGTATCTACCAAGAGAATAAAGATCGCTAATGTTTTCGACGATTTTTTCCGCGTACTCTGCACCATTAGTCAGCGAGTGAATCCCAGCCGTACGCAATGCTTGATTTTTTGACAGTTTATAATAGTCTTTCTTACATTTATATGCAGGCATATCTGGTGCACTGTTAAGCTCAATCCCGTTTTTAAATGCGTGTTGGTCCATTATGTACCAACGTTCAATATGAGGATCCGGCACTGCATATACAATTCTGCCGATGAATGGATGGTTTGGTTTTATGTATTTTTCCAATTGTTTTACTCTATCATGATGCCCTTTGCAGTTTCCATCAATTGACACAACTAAGAATGTAACATCACCTGTGATTCCTCTTAAAGAATACCTCAGGAAATCTTTAAAATCATTGATGATTCTTGAGCCACCTCTGGTTGCTGAACGAACATCATCAATAAGATTTGACGGTGCAATAGACTCTTCAAGCGCAATTCGATGTACAAGAGCTTTTATAAAACCCTCTTGCATGCGATCTTCAAGAAAATACAATATTTGAATTTTATCCACCAAAGTCACCTCGCAGGATTCGTTCCTCAAGAGCATGTTCAATATCCCTTTCAAGGAAAATAGGGCCATGAGAAGCAAATGGTTTAATAATCGATTGACCTTTTTCTTTGCTACAAACGAAGAGATCTTTATAGCTAAAGTATCTCGGCAAAATGGGCGAGTGAGTGGTGATAATGATTTGCTTTCCAAATTCTTTAACGGTGTTTTGTAAAACACCGCTTATGATTTTTAAACGTACAGGGTGAACTCCATTTTCAGGTTCTTCAAATGCTACCAAGGTAGCTTGATTTTGAGGATGAATCGCAGCTAAAAGGCCGATCAATCTCAAAGTTCCCTCAGAAACTAGACGCGCAGAGAATGAGATTCCATTTTCATAGAGTCGCAATCCAATAAGACCTTCTTTAAGATGCTCCAGTTTAAAATGAGCATCCGTTGGGAGAATTCGCTTTAGAGAAAGATTGAGGCTTTCAAAGTCTTTCTTATGTTTATGCTGAAGAGTATTGAGGAAAGCAGCCAAGTTTTCACCTCTTGGGCCGAGGCTTTCAATTTCTGCGAGTGGAACTTCCTCTCTCATTAGTGTTTTAGGTTCAAGGTAATAAGTGTGCCAATTAGTAAGTTCCATTCGGAAGGCAGTAATGTGTGGATAATGTGGTTCATATAGCGCTGTTGAAACTATAGTGTGTTCTAGACCGATCTCATGGTAAGTTGGATGTGCTTGACCTTCCATTCGGAGGCGAATGTGGTCATCCTTGCGTTCAAGAAATGGAGTCTGCCTTTTCTTTTCCCCATTTCTTTTTATAGCACACAATTGTTCATCAATTATTCTAAGATAACCGGTTTCTGGTAAAGCCTCTATCGTTAGTCGATATCGTAACAATCGGTGAGTGATTATTTGTTTAACTAATCCAGTCGAATCAAAGCCCTTTCTCTTTGCAACAACGATATCCTCAACCCTCTTCTTTATAGAATCTGAGATTTCCACATCAATTTCGAAGGAAAACCGTGCAGATGGCTTCTTGAGGAGTTCATCGTAACCCTCATCTCCGTAAAAGAAACTCTCCAGAGGAAGTCCTCGATGACCTTCGAAGGCTTCCTTTAAATTTCTTTTGTTAACCACACGGGCTATAAGATAAAGAGCATCAAGCAGATTGCTTTTTCCTGAGGCATTTGGTCCGATAATGATTGAAAGCGGTCTTAACCTGAGCTCTAACTTCCGGAATGACTTATAGCCTTCAATTTCAATACGTCGAATCATTATCTAGTTTTCCTTATTAGGTAACATATACCATCCAAAGAGTCCTTTGTCTTTTTTGCCAACACAAAAGAAAACAAAAATTCATTTCATAATCCCAGCACTTGCCCCATGCCGTATAAGCCAGGTTTTTGGAGGACAATCCAGCGGACGGCGCGGAGGGTGCCGAGCGCAAAGACGCGGCGCGATTCGGCGTGGTGGATGATTTCGATGCGCTCGCCGGGCCCGGCGAGGATTAAATGATGCTCTCCTGCGACGTCGCCGAGTCGCAGAGCGCTGATGGGAGTTTTAACATCGCCGGAAACCGCCGCTTGCAGCAGCAGAGCTGAACCGGAAGGCGTGTCCTTTTTCTGAGTGTGGTGAATTTCCGTGATGTGCCGGTCGTAATCGGGAAGCGCTTTCGACAGCAGCGAGCCCAGTTTGAAAAGCATCGTCATTCCCGGCGACATATTCGGCGCCCAGACAATCGGAATCTTTTTCGCGACTTTACTGAGTTCCGCATGGTCTTTCTCGCTGATTCCGGTCACGCCAATCACACAGGCCGCGCCCGCTTCGGCGGCGATTTCTACATGAGGCAGAACCGCTTCCGCCTGCGAATAATCCACGACAACCTGAATGTCGTCGCCGATTTCCTTGGGACTTTCCTCGATAAGGACATCTTCAATCGTGATGCCTAAATGTGAAAATTCAGGCTGTTCATAGGCGCGGGCGACAACAATATCATCGATAGCTTTCGCTTCAGCCAAAATCGCCCTGCCCATACGCCCGGCGGCACCGTAAAGCGCAATGTTAATCGGCATGGTTGTCCCCTTTGATGGTTATACCAAGACTTTTTTCAAGTGTGGCGGCGATTTTTTTTCGTGTCTCTTTCCGCACAGTTACCAAAGGCAGGCGCACATCTTCCGAACATTTGCCGAGCATCGCCAGCGCTGCTTTGATGGGCGCTGGATTGGTTTCCAAAGCAAGTGCTTTGCAAAGAGGCCGTAATTGTTCATGGAGCTTCAGCGCTTCGGTATTATCTCCCCGCTGATGAGCGTCGAGCATTTCGATAATGACTTCAGGAAGGATATGCCCCACGACGGAAACGACGCCGCGTCCGCCAACATGGCAAATCGGCAGCGTTAGCCCATCATCACCGGATAGAATCGACAGCTTATCTCCTGCGAGCGCATGAATCTCGGAGATTTGCGACAGGTTGCCGGACGCTTCTTTAATCGCGGCAATCGTGGGTAATTCGGCAAGTTTGGCGACGGTATCGGGTTCCAGATTGATTCCGGTGCGAGAAGGGACGTTGTAGAGCATAAGCGGCAAATCTGTCGCGCGGGAAACAGCGCGAAAATGCGCTAACAGCCCTTCCTGCGTCGGTTTATTGTAGTAGGGAGTAATGACCATCGCGCCTTGCGCGCCAATTTCGGCAGCTTCTATGGTGCGTTGGATGGTTTGCTCGGTGGAATAGGTTCCTGTTCCGGGAACGACGGGCACACCACCCGCTTCTTCGAGACAGATTTTTAGGATTCGTCGGCGCTCTTCGTCGGATAACGTCGGGCCTTCTCCAGTGGTTCCAAGGGGCACGAAACCTTTTACGCCGGATTCGCGCAGCTCCCTGATGAGTTTTCGCAGTGCGGTTTCATCGACGCGATTTCCCGAAAAGGGTGTAATCAGCGCAATCCAGAGACCTGTGAAAAAGTTCAATCGATACTCTCCAGTGTTAGGTCGAATGACAGGAAAGCCTCAAAACCACAGAAGAAAAGTTAAAATGAGGTTGAAGGAAATATGAAGCGAGACACATGGGTGAATCGCCTTCAAATATAGGAGGATTCGAGGGAAAAGTCAAGGAAGCCTCCTGTGAGTAGTGAAGTTGTCTATCACCGGTTGAAAGATTCCTACGCTCTAGGAGAGTTTTAGCGGTGAAGGCGTCGTTTGGCACGTCTTAAAGAATAGACAAACAAAGCCGATAGAATAGGAGACCAATCCGATTCGTTAACCCGATCAAATCGAATGTTAGTCCGACCGGCGCACCTATGGTAAGGAGACTGCGATGCAACACCCAACATTGTTAATCATCGATGATGACCCGGCAGAATTGAGTGTACTGACAGAGTATATCAAGACAGAAGGAAACTATGATGTCATTGCGGAAACAGATCCTCGCGAGGCGCTTAAAAGGCTGACGGAAACATCGGTTGATCTCGTGCTTTCCGACTGGCGCATGCCGGGAATTACAGGGCTGGATGTACT
>CAZADO010000097.1:0-4850 GCA_964483885.1 uncultured Alphaproteobacteria bacterium
GTCTGGGATCCGCACGAATTCGCCAATGTTCTCGGAACCACGGCGTTCGATTATGCCCTTCGCGCCACGGAAAACTTGCCGCTCGAAGTATGGGTGATGTTGCCGTCGTGTGTCCCGGCGACGCACATGGAAACCTCCGGCGCGGATTTGGACGCGGAAACGCTCGCGCCGTATCTCGAACACTCGCGCGTCATCGGCATCGCCGAAGTGATGAATTTCCCCGGTGTCATCTACGGCGATAAATCCGTTCTGGCGAAAGTACATCTCGGCGAAGGAAAACCTGTCGATGGTCACGCTCCCGGACTTTCCGGCACCGCACTGCAAGCGTATTTGGCTTCTGGTATAGCCACAGACCACGAATGCACCACCTTAGACGAAGCTCGCGAAAAACTGCGCGGCGGAATGTCCATTTTAATTCGTGAAGGTTCTACCGCGAAGAATCTCGAAGCGTTGTTACCGCTTGTCAAACCTGAAACCGCCCGGCGATTCGCCTTTGTCTCGGATGACAGACATGCGGATGATTTGCTTGAAGAAGGTCATCTCGATGCGACGCTGCGCAAAGCCGTCGCGTTGGGACTCGACCCGATTTTGGCGCTGCAGCTTGCGAGCTTCAACACCGCCGAAATCTTCGGGCGAAAAGATGTAGGACTTATCGCGCCGGGGCGGCAAGCGAATTTCGTGCAGCTTGAGGACATGAAAAAGTTTAAAGCCGTTCGTGTTTGGCATAGAGGAAATCTCGTCGCCGAAAACGGCCACATGCTGATGGATTTACCGACACCGGACATCAGCGATGTCATCGGTACCGTGCACCTGCAGGATTTAATCCTTGAGGATTTCGCTGTGCAAGCACCGGATAGTCCCGTCCGCATTATCGAGCTGATTCCGGATCAAATCGTCACCAAAGCTTCATCCGCAAGGTTGCCATCTGTCAATGGAATGCTTCAAGCGGATGCGTCGCGCGATATCGCGAAGCTCGTCGTTATCGAACGGCACCAAAATACCAGCAACATTGGTAAAGGTTTCGTACGCGGATTCGGTTTGAAAAGCGGCGCGCTGGCGTCGTCAGTTGCGCATGATTCGCACAATATCGTCTGCGTAGGCACCGATGATAAAGATATGCTTTTCGCTGTGCAAACATTGAAAAAATTGGGAGGAGGTTTATGCGTGGTCAATTATGGCAAAGTATTAGCTCAACTCGCTCTGCCTATCGCTGGCCTCGTCAGTGACCGCACAGCAAACGAAGTCGCACAAGAGCTTAGCTCCATCGCCAAAGCCGCGACATCACTTGGCGTGAAAATCAACGCGCCCTTCATGGCGCTTTCGTTTCTGGCTTTGCCGGTCATTCCTCATCTGAAATTGACCGATAAAGGTCTCGTGGATGTTGATAAATTTACAATCGTACCCTTGGCGGTAGAATCGTAAGAACCACCGAAATAGACTGCTGAGTCTACCGGAATGTCAGACTATTAAGCGGAGATCGTAGTGAACTTTTGGACATCACTTCTGGATGTATTGATCCTGCTGTTAGCTGCGCTGATTTTAGGCGGACTTTGCGAGCGAATGAAGCAGAGTGCGATACTTGGCTACTTGCTCGCTGGCACGCTGCTTGGACCCAATGCGTTCGACTTGATGCCGAATCACGCTGCCGTTACGACTATCGCTGAATTGGGTGTTGCGCTGCTGTTGTTCACGATTGGTTTGGAATTCTCCTGGCACAGACTGAAACGCATTGGAGCCATCGGTTTCGGAGGAGGATCCCTGCAGGTCGTGGTGACGGGCGCTTTAACGGCATGGATCTGCATCGAACTTGGTCTGGAGACGAATGCAGCGATTGCTGTTGGTGCCATGATTGCGCTAAGTAGCACCGCTGCTGTATTGCGCCTGCTGATTAGGCGGGCGGAATTCGACAGTAGCTACGGCCGCAATGCAGTGGGTATCCTGCTTCTGCAGGACATCGCTGTGGTTCCGCTGGTTCTTATCATCACGATTTTAGGCAGTGGAGGTTCGGCTATTCAGTTTGGCTTGGATATAGGACGAGCGCTTGGAATGGCCGCGATTCTGGTAGGCGTGCTTTACTTGGTTCTGAATTACCTGGTGCCTATATTTCTCAAGGTTGAAGAAGCGGCGCGCAATCGTGAGTTGCCGACTTTACTGGCGATTGTTATGGCTGTTGGGGCAGGGTGGGTATCTCATGAGTTGGGTCTTTCTCCAGTACTTGGAGCATTCGTTGCCGGAATACTACTTGCCGAGTCCCCTTTTGCCACCCAAATCCGCGCGGATATTACTTCCTTGCGGACGCTTTTCGTGACACTGTTTTTCAGCTCAATCGGTATGTTGAGTAATCCTATCTGGATATTGAAACATTGGGAATTGGTAGGACTTGTAGTAGTAGCCATCGTCTTCGGCAAAGCAATTATTGTATCAGGTATAGCACGCTTGTTCCGCGTTTCGCCGGGTCACGCCATTGCGACAGGCATTTGCCTTGCCCAAGTTGGCGAGTTTTCATTCGTTCTCGCTGAGGTGGCGAGGGGAAGGCAAATAATCGGCGGTGATCTATTTGAACTGATCGTCGCGGCAACTATCGTAACACTCTTCCTTACGCCATATTTAATTTCTGTTGCGCCGCGCATCGCTACCTTCATAGGCAGATTTTTGGATCACAAACTTCAGAAATTATATACCTTGGACGAAACAGCGCTCGAACCTGACTCAGGATTGAGTGGTCACATCGTGATTGTCGGATTCGGTCCCGCTGGAAAGCAAACCGCTGAAGTGTTCATGAAGCAACAAGAGAAGATTGTCATTGTCGAATTAAGATCCAAATCAGCGGCTGAGGCACAGGCGTATGGTCTCCCAACCTACATCGGTGACGCAACCCGCATCGAAGTGTGGGAGCATCTGCACCTCGGAGCAGCGAAGGCTGTTGTTTTAACCGTACCCGATACGTTTACGGCGCGGCATATCACGGAGCAAATCCGTTCGATGTCACCTGAGACAGTGATTATCGCGCGCGCCCGCTATCATAGGTATCGATCGGACTTGATTCTTGCCGGCGTCAATGCGATTATCGACGAGGAAAAGGAAATCGGTTTAAACATCGCTTTGAAAGTGCAGGAGGTATTGAAGACCATTGATTCTGAACAACAACCTGCCAATGACGAAAAAGAATAACTGAATGAGCTAAATAGAACATCCATTATGAACGCTTACCAACATCTCCGTACGCCTCTTGAGAGCTTCTGGCGAGCACTCCTAAATGAAAAAGCTGCGACTCAAGCTTTATCATTGGAGCAAACCGAACAGCTTGCGAGTCTTTTCGGTGATTTGATTCAAAGAGCCGGTGAAATCCACGAAACGCTTTCCATCGCCGAACCCACCGAACCGGAACATCTGCTGTTTCAACTCTGGCCGCAGGGATTGCCGCATCTTGCCGATCTGCGTGATTTAGCCCGGACTCAAGGGATACCGGTTTCACTGCGTGATGTGGAGAACGTAGCGATAGGTCAAACACAGATTTTCACAGAAGCGTTAAAACTCGCCGTGCGTATCGCGCCGACCGATGTGCCTGTGACGCTCTTAGGCGAAACCGGTGTGGGCAAGGAACTCTTTGCCACCATCATTCATTCCGCGTCGAGGAGATGCAGCGGGCCGTTTCTTGCTGTCAATTGCGGAGCGCTGCCCGAAAGTTTGTACGCGGCGGAGCTTTTCGGATACGAACCCGGTTCCTTCACCGGCGCAGACCGTCAGGGGCGGCTTGGTAAAATCGAAGCCGCATCCGGAGGAACGCTTTTCCTCGATGAAATCAGCGAACTCGTGCCGCCCGCGCAAGCCGCGCTGCTGCGGTTTCTTGACAACGGTGAAATCCAGAAAATCGGGAAAGCGAAACCTACGAAAATAGATGTCTGTATCATCTGTGCTTCGGGGCAGAATCTGGAGGAACTTGTCGAAAAAGGCGTCTTTCGGCAAGATTTGTTCTACCGTCTCGGTCTTTTCCCAATTGCAATTCCTCCGCTGCGGCAGAGGAAACAAGACATTCCGCTCTTAGCTGCACACTTCTGCGATCGCGCCGTCCGAAAACACGACCTGCCAAAAGCCGTTCGTGTCTCGTCGGAAGCGATGCAACTGTTGATGGGATTAGACTGGCCGGGAAATATTCGTCAACTCGCCTTTGCCATAGAACGCGCTATCCTCGTTGCAAAAGACGAAGAGCTCCAAACCTCCGATTTCAAATTCCTCCAAACATCGTCAAAGCATGCCCCTCGCGCGGAATCAGTCCACATGAATCATCTACTGCGGCAATCAGCGATTGTGCCCGCAAATGAAATCGAGCAATGGGCAGAGCTTCTGTCGAAACAAGGACACATGGGTTTGTCCAATCGCGATGTCGCCCGCGCATTCGATTTATCTGAAACCGCCGCACGCGACCGATTGAAAACGCTATGCGAAAAAGGCATCCTCACAGCCCGCGGCGACAAACGCGGCCGCAAATACTTTTTGATTTCTTTGTAAGTGAAGAATCCCTATGTGAACATTATAAAGAGGAGGTACTCTATATCCCAAAGAACAATTGTTTTTCTTTTGACAGATTTATACTCGCTGTTGTGGCTATCGACGGCGTGATGATCCGTAGAGGCGATTTCTGTGATGTCCGAGAAAATTTCCCTGCCCGTTGTGGTATGTCGCTTGACCGGAAGTATGCATTCGAAAGAAACACACTATATCACATAATAGAAAAATAAACTTGACAAAGTGTGCGAAAATTACGATATTAGAAGGTCTAAGGAAATTCCGACGGCTCCCCCGAAATAGAAGACAGACGTAAGGGGACATCTTATTGTTATTAAAATAGT
>CAZADO010000098.1:0-10791 GCA_964483885.1 uncultured Alphaproteobacteria bacterium
TCATGTATTCAAAAAAGACGGTCGGTTCATTGTAGGTGAACGCGATAATCGGAGCTCCGCGGGTTTGAGCGGAATGAACGATTTGCTCCGGTGTGGAACTCGGCAGATTAAAATCTTCGGGACTTGCCAGCGAGATTTCCCAGTTCTGACAGAATTTGCAGCTTAGGGGGCAACCGGCAGTCGCAAGAGAAAATGCGTTTTCGCCCGGCAGGAAATGGTAAAAAGGTTTTTTCTCGATAGGATCGACGTGAATCGCGACCGGGTGACCGTACACAAGCGAACGTAACTGGCCATTTACATTTTCACGCGCGCGACACTTGCCGCGTTTACCGACTGGAATAGCACATTCCTGAGCGCAAAGCAGGCATTGCACGAGGCCGTCGGGGTGTTTGTAATCCTGATTTAGGGTTGTTTCGTCGTGACAGAGGTTACATTTCCCGGCGGCTGTCGCAAGCGATAGCCAGAAGCGAGCTTCGGGAGCGGTTTGCGCAAGTGTACTCGCGGCAAGTGCTTCTTGAGGACTAACTTCAACGAGGTATTTCAGCCACGACGGAGAGGACGCTATTAGCGTGAGGCTGCCTCCAACGAGCCCCAATCGCCCGGCAAATGCAAGAAAATCACGTCTTGTCAGTGTCGTTGGCATCGAAAAATCTACTTTTTTGCGTAAAAGGAAACGTTCATAATTTAGCACACATGGTCGCGGAAAGCAAGCCGGTATTCTTTCTCCCGGCGTCCTCGCATGATTATTCAGGGAAAAGGCTTGACTTTGTCCTTAACTTCTTGTATTGTAAAGGCTATTATTTGGCGGAATCCTGTGGAAATATGACTTACTAAGCAGTAGGCAAAGGCTATGAGTTTTGTAACTACTGTCCCTATAAATTCTTACCTTTGGAGAGATAACTGAAAATGGCAGAAGCGACTGAAAAGAAAATGACAGCGGCGGAGCTTGAGCGGGAATGGTACGATAACGTTTATCGTGGTGATGACATGCGCCAGCTTACGTTGCGTGCGGTTATCATGGGTTCGTTTTTGGGCGCGTTCATGTCGTTGTCGAATCTCTATATCGGTTTGAAGACCGGTTGGGGATTGGGAGTAGCGATTACATCCTGTATTCTATCGTTTGCTATTTGGAAAACGCTGCGCAAAATCGCGCCGCGCTTTTTCAAGACGGATATGTCCATTTTGGAAAACAACGCGATGCAGTCCACCGCGTCATCGGCGGGTTATTCCACCGGCGGCACGATGGTCTCGGCAATTGCTGCGTATATGCTGCTTTACGGGCATCATATCAGCTACGGCATCCTCACCTTCTGGATATTCTTTTTAGCGATACTCGGAGTGACGATGGCGATACCGATGAAGCGGCAGATGATTAATGTCGAACGTCTGAAGTTCCCATCGGGAATCGCTGCCGCCGAAACCCTTAAAAGCCTTCACGGGGATGAGAAAGAAGGCAAAGCACAGGGAATGGGAGCGGCGCGGGCTTTATTCGCGGCGGGAGGACTCGGTATTGTCACCGCGACGATTCGTGATGCTTTTGGGTGGCTGCCGATGCTCTACAGTTGGTTTGGCGTTCGGTTGGCCAGCTATACGATTTCATTCGAAGCCAGTTTTATTTTGGTGGCCGCGGGTGCGATTATGGGTTTGCGGGTTGCCACAAGTCTTCTGATTGGCGGGATTTTAAACTGGGGAATACTTGCACCTCCGCTGATTGAAAATGCCGTTATTACTCATCCCGCACCGACCATTCGCACCATGGAAAAACCAAGTTTTCCCATACACATTCCGGCTGGGCACAATTTGGAGATGACGCTTATCGAGGCATCGAACGGACCTTACTTTAGAGAAGGTTCGGACACGGTTCGTTACAATTATATGTGGTGGAAAGCGGCAACTTATCAGGATATAGAATCTCTTATCGCCGCGCTGAATGATTCGCTGCTCAATGATGGGCGAAGCAGTAATCCTTTCTACGGCCATATCGGTTTCGACGAGCCGGAAACGGCTTATGAACAAGGTTATCTCGAAGCGAGTGCTTCAAATGCGATTCACTGGGAATCCAAGCTCTCGGCACCTGAAGGTGAATTTGCAGACATTGCTATTTATGGAGCGGCCGCAAAATCACTTGGTTTTGACGAAACGAAAGGTACGCATCTGGCGTCATCGCCGCAGTTTCCGATAACGATAGACGCTGGAACACGCCTTGTATTTGTTTTGAGGGAAGGACAGACGTTCACACCGTTCTCTCATGTCTGGCCGATGAAAGTCAGCTATGGGTCGATGACTGCTTTGATTCGGGATCTAAATACATCCCGAGATCCACAGTATCAAGGGACTTCTTTGGGCGATGTTTTCAACATTACCGCGGGGAAGGATTCGCTCTTTATCACCGCTCCTGCTGTCTCACATCTGCTTGGCTTCGAATCCGGCGCGGCGGATCATCAGGAACCGGGCGGTTATCGTAATATTGTTTCCTGGAGTCTTTGGGCGGGAGCGGCTTGCATGGTCACCTCGGGACTTTTGGCGTTTGCCTTCGAATGGAAAACGGCTCTACGGGCGTTTTCAGGTGTGACTCGAATTTTCAGACGGAGACGTCGAAATGGATTACAGGAAGAAGATCCCCTGGAACGCGTTGAAGTGCCGGGCTCATGGTTTGCAGGAGGAATGACCATAGGGACGATTGGAGTGGTTGCGATTGTCTCTATCTATTTTGCTGTTCCGGTATGGATGGCGCTTTTAGCGGTTTTCCTGTCATTCTTCCTCGCGCTCGTCGCTTGCCGCGCCACTGGTGAAACCGATACAACACCGGTTGGAGCGATGGGGAAAATTACACAGCTTTTCTATGGAGCCATCGCACCGCGGCAAATGAATACGAATTTGATGACCGCCTGTATTACGGCGGGAGTTGCCGATTCCGCCGCTGACCTGCTGACGGATTTGAAAAGCGGCTATTGTCTGGGGGCGAATGCTCGGCGGCAATTCTTAGCGCAATTCGCCGGAATTTTCGTTGGAACAGCGGTTGTCGTGCCTGCGTTTTATCTCATCGTGCCGGATGTCAGCGTTTTAGGTTCAGATAAATTCCCCGCACCGGCGGCACAGGTGTGGGCGTCAGTGGCGCGGCTTCTTTCCGGCGGATTCGAATCGCTTCATCCGACGGCACGTCTGGCGCTGGTCATCGGAGCGGTTATCGGTCTCATTATCCCGATGGTTGAACGACTTTTTCCGAAAGCGCGACCTTTTATTCCTTCAGCAATGGGACTCGGGCTTGCTTTTTGCATTCCCTTTTGGAACTGTTTGTCCATGTTTATCGGTGGGCTGATTGCTTATATTCTGATGAAGGTTCGCCCGGCGATGGCGGAGAAATATACCATCCCCACCGCATCGGGACTCATCGCGGGGGAGAGCCTGATGGGAATCTTTATCACGCTGGCGTTTGCTCTGGGTTGGATATAGCCGCAAGTTTCAGATGGATTACGCGAAATTAGGAGACCCCCCTTTGTCCCCCCGCAAGCAGGGGGAATTAGGAAGGTAAAGGATTGAAGAAGGATTCCTTAAAATTCACAATTGTTTTCGGCGGCGGGGGCGTGCGAGCGCTGGCGCATATCGGCGTGTTGGAAGTTCTCGAAGAAGCCACCGTTCCTATTGGCCGCATCGTCGCAACGAGCGCAGGAGCGATTGTTGGATCCATGTACGCCTGCAATCCAGACGCTTCTGATGTGCGATATAAATTGAGTGCATTTTTAGAGGGCGAAACGTTCAAGGATATCGAAGATCTTTTTCAGGACACCCTGCGAGGAACCGGAGGCGATGTAAATTCCTTACCACGACTTCTACTGCGCGTCAAGCGATTTTTGTTGGCGACAAAAGCTGCCGCCAGTCCGGGAGTTTTTGAAACGGAAGTTCTCCATAAAATTGTGGATTCCTTATTGCCGAACGTGCAGATTTCCGAGTGTCAAATTCCTTTCGCTGCGGTCGCTGTTGATTTAAAATCAGGGCGACCAACCGTTCTTGACTCCGGGAGTCTGCGCAATGCTGTTGTCGCCAGTTGCGCCATTCCGGGATTTTTCCCACCTCAACCTTTTCATGGAAATCTCTACATAGACGGGGGAACGGTCAGTCCGGTACCTGTGTTGGAAGCTTATAGCCTGAGCGATTCAGAGGAACCGATTATTGCCGTCGATGTCGGTCGTGATCTTGAAAGTAATGCTGCTATGTCCAGCGCTTTGGACGTCGTGTTACGCAATGAATCCATCGCGGGTTACTGGCTCAAGAAACCGCACCTCGAAAAGGCAGCGATAATCATTGATCCGGATGTGGGTCAGTACACGTGGTCTCACGCTAAGGAGAAAAATGCCTTAATTGAAGCGGGAGCGAAAGCGGCGCGTGAAGCTCTACCAGCGATTGCGAAATGCAGAGAGGAAATCCCGGCGGGTATCCTGAGCAGGATTTTCAAGAAGATACGGAATCCCACGTAGATGACGATTGTTGGAATGGTTGGATTTATTTAAAAACGTCGTTTATCGCTTGACTTCTCTTAGCGGATGTTGTATATTTCTAATCGAGAGCCCATAGCCTGTCGGAACGGAGCCATGTGTATTTCAATAACAGGCGGGTTTATGTTTTACGAAATTGATTATATTAAACTTAAAGAATCTTAGGTTCTTTATACGCGCAACGAATTCGTTGCGTTTTTTTCTCTGCAACAGACGATTTCGATAAAAAAAGTTTTTCGAGGGCCGACGAAAGCCAATAGGAAACAGGAGGTAGCATCATGTTTCGCACAACGACATTCCGGCTTTGCGGGATTCTCGCGCTAATACTCGGTATCTGGACAACGGCCGGAGCGCGAGGGAAAATCGCTATTGATGGTCTTCATGGCCAACCTATCTTGGAAACGATACTCGGTTTTGATGTCATTGATTTGGAAGAACTCTATCCGGACATTGACTTTATCACCATTGACGCCAAGCGCATGCCCATCACGGATATGCTTGCCGAAGGTTTAGCTCAGGGAGAGTGGGTGGACTCGATTGCGGTGAATGTTCCGGCGGGTGCGCAGGCTCTCTATGTCGCATTGGATGTGGACTATTCCGGGCCCCAAGTTGAGCAGCTTCCGATGCTTCATGTAGTGAGTCCTGATCAGAGTGTGACCACGGGAGCGTATGGTATGTGTCACGTCGATTCCCCAACTCCGGGGGAATATACGGTTGTTATCGCTTGGATGATTGAATCGGTTTATTACCGGATTGGCACCGGTCCCCATATTTGGGATGTGTATCCACTGGAAGACTACGACGTCGTGATGCGCATGCTCGGTTTCACGTGGATGCTCTTTCGCGGAATTCCAACGCCGTATTCAGACGAAGATTTCACGCAACTTCAGCAGATGCTGGATGCGAGCGGGGGCTTGTGTCAGTTCTATGATGGGGGGGATCCGATTGCGGAAAAACCCATTATCCATGTCCAGAATTTTGCTTCGAACGGAGCGACCATTCAGGTCAATATTCCCGGCAAATTAACCTATGCGCTTCCGCAGCCGCAAGCGAGAGCGCCGCTCGTCTGGCAGGTGCCACCGGGAAATGCCGAAGCGGAACTATACTATGAGGGAGCGTTTCGCAGGCCGCTCAATTTTGTTGCCCGTGAATCCAGCGGCAAGCTTGTCAATCGTTCGTGGGCGACAGTTCGTGATTTGAAACTTATCGACTTCGTACCGGGCAGGGGTTATCGTATTCGTGACATCGGAACGCTTCTACCCGGAGAGGAAAGTTCATCGCAGGGAGGGGTCGTCCTGCCGTATCTCGCGGCTTGTCAGAGACTCGACGGTATTTTTCGGCAGGAAGCTCTCGAAGCCGGAATGACGGCTGACGAAGTGCAGCTATTTTTCAAGAAATATACATGGGCGTATCGTGTTATCGCGGATGTGTGCGCGGCGGACGCTCCGGTGTGTCTCTATCGCGTCGAAGGCGAAGACTATGATGCTCTTTTACCGATGACGTCGGAGCCTGTCCCGGCAGAAGTGTGCCGGATACTCTGGGTGTATTCGATGCTTCCGGAAACCGCCGGTTCGAACCATGCTGTTCATCCACGTGCAGCTATTCCACGAGTTTCTCAGGCAGCGCATCGAGTTGGCATGCTGCACGAATATGGTTTCATGCGCGAGACCTATGGAGGGGATGCGCTCGATGATTTGGACGAATGGGGATGGCATTTTTATGATTTGGGACTTGAAGATCCTACGGATTATGTGGACAGTCCATATGAAGTAATTTTTCATACTCAAGGAGCCAGTCCACTGGCGTCACGATTGATGCAGAATGTCAGTCAAGTTATCGGTATGTTCAGTTGCGGAGTTCAGCCTGCGGCCGGTGAAACGGAAGTTGTTCTCTCAGGTGATGATGATACCGGCAATGGCGATCCGGGTTCGCCATTTCCTCCCGGCAGCTATCCGCCGGTGGTTGTCGCACGTCAGGAAGCGGCAGGTGGACGGCTCGCAGGACTGGCGGACCTGTATTTCCCGGCGGATGAAGGCGACAATGTGCAGTTCATGAACAACCTTTTCGAATGGATTGGTGAAGGCGCAACCGGAGAAGGCGCGGATATCGATATGCCTGTGGCGGTTGTTGAAACGACGCTGTACGAAAATACATGGGGAGAGACTCGATTTTGCGTCATGAATATCGGCGATGCTGCGCTTGTGCTTCAAACAGATTTACCGGCGCTCTCGTGGGTGAGCGCAACCGGCCCGACGGATATTATTTTAGGAGGCGGCGAAGAAGCTGAGTATGTTCTAAACTGGATTAGTGGATCGCTTGCGCCGGGGTATTATGAAACTCAATGGACGTTTACCAGCAATGACGCGAACGAGCCATCGCTTACTTGGCCGGTGCGGTTAAGAGTTGTCAGTCAAGCCGCAAGTGAGCCGCGCCCTCAGAATCCGGTTGTATCGACGTTCAGTCTGTCGGCTCCTTATCCGAATCCGTTTAACGCGAGCGTGGAAATTCCATTTGCGTTGCCGAATAGCGGTACGGTTTTCTTTGACCTTTACAATGTGTTGGGACAGCACGTGGAACGTCTGCCGGCAAAGGAATGGTCGGCGGGCGCGCATCATCTCCGACTGGACTTTTCCAGCCGCTCGGCCGGAGTCTATTTCCTTCGTGCTGAATACACTGGCAAGGTTCGTTTTCAGAAGCTGATGTTAATTAAATAGTTTTTGCTAGGATAAAAGAGCGTCATTGCGAGCGCATAGCGCCCGCAATGACGCTCCTGAAATTATAAATGGTAAGACCGGATTTGCATTTATGCAGATTTTTTTTTATGCTTCAAGTACGGATATGCGGAAAATTGTTTTACATTATAAGAGAACATAGAAGGTAATGACTAATATTGGTGAAGAATACACCTTTTTAAAGATTAATCGAGAGCATCAACTCCCCGATTGGGCGAATCACGATGTCGTCGTACAATTTTTCCATGAGACAATGAAACCGTGGCATGACCGTCGCGAGGACATTGTCCACGCACTTGATTATGCTTTCTCTGATGCCAAGGGAGAAGGCGGTTTTCTGATGCTGGCAGGACGAAATGATGAGCTGGTTGGAGCATTACTTATGCTGAATACGGGGATGAAAGGTTATGTTCCTGAACATTTACTGCTTTTTGTCTCGGTTGATCCCAACCAGCGCGGGTCAGGGCTTGGCACGAAAATTATCCGGCGCTCTATAGTGGAATGTAAGGGAGATGTAAAACTGCATGTGGAATATGAGAATCCGGCAAAGCGTCTCTACGAGCGTCTGGGATTTACATCGAAATATGCTGAAATGAGATTTACGCAATGAATCGAGTAAAGCTAAATCCAGAAGTATTACAGCACAACATCGAGGTCATCGACCGTTGGATGAAAAAGCACGGCGCTACATGGACGCTTGTGACCAAGGTACTGTGCGGGCATGTCGAAACGCTTCGCGTACTGCAGAAATTAGGCGTGCGTTCTATGGGCGACTCGCGTCTCGATAATCTCCGGGCGATTGAGCGCATCGTACCGGACTTCGAATCATGGTATCTGCGACTGCCGCATTTGTCGGCCGTTGGGAAAATCGTGTCGCTGGCTGATGTTAGTCTGAACAGCGAGATTGAAATTATCAAAGCCTTGAACGAGGAGGCGAGACGGCAGAACAAGAAACACCGCATTATTGTTATGATTGAGCTTGGCGATTTGCGCGAAGGAATTCTTCCGGGTTCTTTGGTTAATTTCTATAAACAGATTTTTGAACTGTCCAATATTGACGTTATAGGTATCGGTGCCAATCTTGGTTGCTTAGCTGGTTCCGTGCCAAATATTGATATGCTCATGCAGCTTGTCCTCTACCGCGAACTACTGGAGTTGAAGTTCGATCATAGGCTCCCGATGATATCCGCAGGCTCATCTTCGGTGCTTCCTTTATTGTTGGAAGGTCAGGTGCCGCGGAAAATGAATCATTTTCGTATTGGAGAAGCTGTATTTCTGGGCACGGATCTTGTCAATAGCGGAACTTTGCCCGGTCTTAGGAATGATGCGATTTCTCTTGAAGCGGAAATCGTCGAAATTAAGGAAAAGAGTTTGATTCCTATGGGCGACACCAGCCAGATTACACCTTTCGAGATAGATACCGGTGACGAGGTCGACAGCACATCCGGTCGTAGTAGAGGATATAGAGCTATCGTTGCTGTCGGACAACTCGACACCGATGTAGCCGGTTTGACTCCTCTTAATCCAATCCATCGAATCGCCGGGGCGAGCAGTGACGTCACGGTATTGAATATCGGCGATGATGATGCGGGGTTACACATCGGTGACACGATTCGATTCCGGTGCAATTACTCTGCACTTTTACGGCTGATGATCGGGAAATACACTGAACAAATCATCGAACCTTCTGTTGAGCGGTTTGCCGCTGACCTTGGAGATGTTAGGTCAACATCTATTCCGCCTGCCGTAGAATCCTCCAAATAAGCAATTTGCATACATCCATCCCGTATGATGCTATCAATTAGAGGTTTCTGATTCATCCGTTAGCCATCCAATGGATCGTGATTGTCTTATACCTGGCCTTTATTTTTGGCAAGGGTGTTCTTAGGGCCAGGAAGATCCATTCGTCCGATGATTATCTGGTGGCAGGACGAAATGTCGGATGGTGGCTGCTCTTTGCAACGATGGGTGCGACGGTTATCGGCGGCGGTTACTCGATTGGAGCCGTTTCACGCACCTATGAATACGGCTTGATGTGGGTGCTGATATCGACGGGTGGTTATCTGCACTTCATTTTCTCCGGTCTTGTTGTCGCACCGCAATTTCGAAAGGCCGAACTCTACACGGTCGCCGGCTATTTCGGGCACCGTTTTGGTGAGAAGCCCCGTTTCATTGTACTGATTTTATCACTGGTTTTCTCGGCGTTTATTATTGCGGCTCAGATGGCGGCTTTCGGCACCGTGCTCAGTACTCTCATGCCGCGTGTTGCCGAATCCGGTTTCAACCTCCGCTATGCCATTCTCATCGGCGGCGCGATGGTTGTCATCTACAGCACGGCCGGTGGTTTGTTGGCGGTCATTCATACGGACATTTACCAGTTTGTTGTTCTGCTTTTCGGATTCGGAATCACCTTAGCGAGTTGCATGCCGGATTTGATAGCGTCGTGGTCACATGTTCAGGCCGTCGTACCGGATAGGTTCTTCGCGATAGAAGGTGGAATGGGCTGGACCTTTCTGATTACGACCTTTTTCGCGTTTCTCTTGGGAGAGACATTTGCACCCGGTTATGCGACTCGGTATTGTATCGGAAAAGACATTTCTCATACCAAGCGAGGGATCGCCGGTGTCGGCTTCTTCCTTGCCCTGACATTTCCTGTCATCCTGTTTTTCATTGCGCTGTACGCTCGGCTGCATTACCCGGACATCGACTCGCAGCAGGCGCTGGCTGTCGCTATCAAACAGCTCAACAATCCATGGATTGCCGGGCTTATCATCGCGGCTCTCCTCAGCGCGGTGATGTCTTCAGCCGATTCCGCTTTGAACTCGTGTACCGCGATTTTTGTTAAAGACCTTTTTGAGCATCAGTTTAAATGGCAGGCCAAAGGGGATCGTCAGCTCCTGAAATTGGCGAGGTACTGCACGCTTGGTGTTGGTATTACCGCGACCTTTATTGCTATCCTATGGCCCGACATTATCGGATTGCTGCTTTTTACTTATCATATTTGGGCACCGGGAATTATCCTGCCGATTGTCGTCGGCTCTCTGACGAAGCGCCGTACTCCTCAATTGACGAATGCGATCTTTATCACGATGCTCGTATCTGTTACGGGAACCATGATATATCGGGCAACAGCATTCGCTGAGAGCTTTGACCCGGCCGTCTTCGGCGTTCTTCTTTCAATAGTTGTATTCGTGATTTGTCGTACACTTCCCACAATTAGACGATAAAGACAGGTCTTATCGCGACATTTTTCACCCTCCTAAATTGCTTCTATGCCTACAGGATTTTTTTTTCATCCAGCTTTCTTCAAGCACAACCTTGGTTCCATGCATCCCGAAAGGCCTGAGCGGCTCGTAGCTCTTGAAGCGGCCATTAAAAACAGCCCGCTTCAAGAGAAACTTATCTTCCGCGAAGCAACAAAGGCACTCCGCAATGACCTCCTGCGCGTCCATGATGAAAGATACTTAGATGAGGTTATTTCCGTTTGCCAGAGCCGGACCTATCTTCCGGGGATGGAAGGGGATGTCGATGAAGCGAGTCTTGAGGCGGCTTTTCTTGCAGCCGGA
>CAZADO010000099.1:0-5219 GCA_964483885.1 uncultured Alphaproteobacteria bacterium
CCGTTCCGGTCGTCGAAGGAGTTCTCTCATTTTCAAGGCAGCTCCTTCGGGAGAATTCACAAGGAAGCCGGTATGATGATTGAAGACTTGAAGGCGGATGCCTCCTGCGTTCCCTCCAATCACCGGTTTGCCTTTCCACATTGCTTCGGTGACGGTGAGTCCGAAACCTTCTTGAAGCGATTTTTGAACGACGATGGTCGATGCGCGCTGAAGTGCGTTGATGGTTCGGTGAGCATCGCTGGGGAGAAGGAGCACGTGGATATGTGGATTACCTTGAGCGGCTTCCTGAACTTCTTCAAGCACAGCTGCGCCTTCCGGGTCGTCCGTCGCACCTCCTCCGGCAAGAACGAGTTCCGCTTCCATCGTTTCTGTCAGCATTTTGAACGCTTCGATGACGCCGAGGGGGTCTTTGAAAATGTCGAAGCGGGAAACTTGCGTGATAATCGGAACATCATTCGGAATTCCGTACCGTTCCAATGTTGCTTTGATTTCATGGGATGGAATATCGCAGTTCTTTTCGCTTAACGGATCGATACTCGGAGCGATAATGAATTGCGGGTGATCCAGTGATTGCGCGAAATCGGGCATCGAGTAGATGCTGGCATCATATCCCGATACCTTTGACTTCAAATAGCTCCAGACTTTTCTTATCGGGTGACTGACATCGATGTGGCAGCGCCAAACCCATTTTCCCTTTCGTTTCGGGCAGAGATCCAGCAGAGCCGCTGGTTGAGGGTCGTGAATGAAAACGTAATCCGCTTCTTCCAAGATTGGCCGAAGCCGCTCGGCATTCTGACGCGCGGTTTCTTCATAAACTTCAATCTTAGATGAAGGCAGTGTGACCGGTTTACCTTGCAAACCGTTGTGAAAATCTTTGGTGGTTTTATAGTAGTCGTCTTTTCCTTCCACGATTTCCCAAGACGCATCCAGATCGAGATCCTGCATCAGCGGAATCAGCCATTCCAGAATTTCAGCAACGCCGCCGCCCACACGTGTCGAATTGACATGGACGATTTTCGCGCCTGTCAAATCATCCGCCAATTGTCGCAACTGCGATACGGCGACATGTCCGGCAACATCTTCGTAGGATTTCAGTTGCTTCATCGTTTGCTGGCTCCTGCAGTGTATATCGTTTTAGCAACCTTCACGAGAGCGTCCTTCAATTCAGAAAGGTTCAGGAAATAAAAATCGATATGCGCAAAGGCTTGGAGGAGTTCCTCGGGTTTCTCTTCTAAATCAGTAAGCCACGTCGTGAAATCATCCGTTCCATCCGGCGTGCGCCTTCGCGCTTCCACGAAATGGTAATAAATTGCGCTGAGGCTCATGTCCGGAAGATGATTGACCAAATCCCCCGCCGTTTTCAATTCTACATGCGTGTCAAAGACAATCGTGACTCCCCGCATAAAGCGAAACTCTTCTCCCTTGGGTACCCAAGGGATATAGGGGACTTCGCTCAAGCGCTCGTCGATGATATCGAGAACCTTCTCGCGGAGAGAGTCTATGTTGCCAAAAATATAAGGATTGATAATGCCAAGTCTCTCGGCGAGCACGCGGTCGCGGAGATGACGCGAAGCCCATACGGCAAAATCGTTTCGAAATTCCGGATCGTCAAACGTTGGCCGCACAAGTGTTTCGCAGAAGTGATGGTACAAAGTTTCTGCAGGACACATGGCAATACGTTCCCGCAGCTCCCGCAGATTCACCGCCGAACTTACCCCGCCCATCCGTGTAATAATCGCACAATCCTGGACTTTAAAGGGAGGTCTATCAATTTTTTCCGGTACCATGACTTCTAACTCTTTCGATAGAAAATGCAGAATAGGTTTCTATATCGTTTGATTACAGCAAATTATGTTGCTGTGAAACTCATTGTATTTTCTGAAAATTAATCGCAAAAGACCCACATACTAACCTAAGAAGAATTCCAAGCAAAATCAAGAACAAGATGAAAATTTCAATTTGTAAAAAAAGGAGCAAGTTTTATACCTGCTCCTTCTCATATTCTATAGCAGAAGTCCACGAAATGTTCCAGCGGGCTTTATTCCGGCCGGGTTACGTATCAATTTGCGAGGATAGCGCTGGGGTTGGCACCAACGATATAAGAGGTGTAAACAGTATCTCCGCGTAATTCATCGATTCGGTTATCATCGAAGCAGGAAACGAAAATGCGTCCATCATCGAGAATGGCGATATCATTTGCTCCATTGCCCGCATCGATAGAATGGTTTGTATCACGCAGTAACTCGCCCGTATCATACCGATATTTTAAAACAATGCCTGCAGGAGCTCCGGCGAATGCCCAGCCTCCCGCCGAAAGATAGACTGTTGTGTCGGGCGCGAAAGCCACATGATTCGGAGTGCCTCCTATTTCGATAATCCTGTAAACAGAAAGTGTCTGCGGATTTACGATGTACACTTTACCCGGAACGCTGGAATAGTCTCCGGTACATATCACATGCAGCCAACCTGAAGGATCCATTTGAATATCCTGAGCATTCACTCCGACCTGTAGAGAATCTACAATCTCCCAAGTGTCTAAATTGTATTTCCAAACGGAGCCTTCGTTGAAGGTATAGGTGCCGAAGTTATAGCCTGAGTTTGCTACATATACAAAACCATCCGCCACAATGATTCCCGCAGGTGCGATTCCTGCAGGCAAAGTTTGTCCAATTGTATCCGATTCAAGTACATAAACACTGATGGTGTTCTGCAGGTAATTCGTGATAAGCAGGTTTCCTCGTCCATCAGGAACGACAGCCCACGGATTATTGTTTTGAGCCACTCCAACATCCGCGACGCCATCCGAAGACAGCGTTCCATCGGAACCGATGCGAAAGAAATTCAAATCATTGGACAGGCTGTTGACAACAACAAGCAAATTTCCTGTAATGGTCATGCCATTTGGAGAATTTCCAAGACCAAAAACATCGTTACTGACATCTCCCGACTCCAGATTGATAACCGAAAGCGTCGTTGTGTTTGCCACAAAAAGATTTGTCGGTCCGGTCTGAATGGGTGAAGAACTGTTTTCGCTGTTGTCACAGCCCATTGCAAAAATCAGAAAAAAAAGAGAAAATAAGATGATTCGATACATGACCTCCTCCATATGGAAGATTATTTTTCGATAGTTAGTTGCAGTTCATAATTGCGTCCGGGCATCGGGGAACGTTCGATGATCATGTAATCATCATTTAGTAGATTTTCCACGCGTCCGCGAATGGCGAATTTCCCAAAGGAAAACTCTTTTGCCCATCCGAGCGACGCATCAAAAACGGTGAAAGGTTTCAAATCGCGCTGTGCCGTCGAAAGTGGATCCGTATTATCTTCCGTCGTGTATCTGCGTCCCACCATACGTACGCCAAAAGACCATTCGAAATTCCGTACGCTTGTTTCAATGGAAGCTCCGCCCTGCGTTTTTGCCTGAAGCGGCAGGACTTTGTTCATGAAATGCGACTCAGGTGTTTTGTTGAGCGGTTGCTGCAGAGTGGCATGTCCTCGAAGAAGTAGTCTGTCTTCGAAGAAAGAAATATTTCCGGAGAATTCGATTCCCTTCGTTTCGCCAATCGCCAGATTATCCGGCCAATATTGCCCACGAAAATTTCGCCTCCAGACAATGATGTCTTCAATCCGATTCCAAAACGCGCTGATCGAACATTCGAAGGATGGAAATAGGTCGCCGCTTTTGCGATGATGTCTTAACAAGAATCCAATATCGCCGTCGCGTCCGCGTTCGGGTTTAAGCTCTTTGTTTCCCATAGCGAATTCGCTTTCGACGAGAAACAGACTGACAAACGAAGGCATTTGATACGACGAACCGTAGCTGCCGGAAAAAATCAGATTCCATCGCGATTGCTTCAGAGGCGTTATCGCAAAATGAAGTCGTCCAGTGGTGTGCGTTTCCTGTTCAAGCTCTTTCTGCTCCACGGCATCGATTCGCCCCTGTGCCGTTAATTGAACATACTCCTTTGGAGATATTTGAACTGTACCGACACCGCTTAGTGCATTGCGAAAGACATATCCTATACTACGCGAGGAGAGTTGTTCTTTACTTAGGCGATCCGTTCCCCGGTATTCGTCGCGGCGAAAATGCACACCGGCTGTGGCTTGACTGATCGGAAAGCGATACGCATTATTTGAAAGAGAGCCCGTTAGAAATCCTCCCCATTGGCGATCCATGTCTTCCGTCCAAATGGGAGCGTGATAATACGTTTCATTCGTTTGGGAATCATACTGCATGCGCGGGCTATGATAGTCCCGCTTTTCAAACGAGTAATAGTTCGAAAACGTCATGTGAAAAGGAGAATGCCACCAATTCAATTGCGAAGAGACTCGCAACGGCTCGTTCTTCATCGTTGCTTCTGGCGTGGGAGCTTGAGAAATCAGTCCGGGGGAACCTCGTTCTCGGGAATCCATACTGAATTGCGATTGCCATTGCCACCCGCTGGCAAACGGCCATGTCGCTGCAACCTGACCCATCGAGCGCATAGACTGATTGTTGATCCGTTCTTTTTTTTCGCCATTGTCTTCGTAAGAAAAATTCCCTTTCGAGCGACTGTAACGAGCATAGATTTCGAATATTGGTCCGGGCGAAGAAATTTGCATTTGCGCTCGACCTTCTCCATATCCAAAGCTTCCTCCTGAGGTTGTCAGTTTAGCAGTTGGAGACGTATCGGATGGAGTAGATGTTCGAGTCGAAATTCGAATTACGCCTCCCAAAGCTCCTGAGCCGGATAAAGCCATCGCGCCACCGCGGATAATTTCAATACGCTCGATTTGGTCTGAAGGAAATTGAGACAGGTCAACGGCTCCACCGGATGCTGTGTTCATGGGGATATTATCCACTTCGACAGCAATTTGATCCGGACGACAGCCGCGAATAGAAACTGTTTTACGTCCCCCGCGTCCACCTTCCTCGTAAACGGTAACTCCGGGAACTTGCTTCAAAGCGTCCGCCGCATCCGCCGCGCCTTGGCGAATAATCTCATGGCTTTGAAGAATTGTTACAGACGATGCAGGGGAAATATCGGGTGGTAATGTAGAGACGGTGACAGGCGGGAGAGGAATGGGTGTTGGCTGCAACTGGAAAGCAAGAAACGTCGTTTCGCCTTCCCGAATCTGAACATCCGCTTCCGTGAAGGTTTCGTAGCCGATATGATGGACTTGCACGTCGTAGAATCCAGCCGTTAATCCGCAAATTTCGAAGCGTCCATCCGCATCCG
>CAZADO010000100.1:0-2745 GCA_964483885.1 uncultured Alphaproteobacteria bacterium
ATCAGCGGCACGAACTGGGAAGGAACCGGAGTAAAGCCCGATGTCGAATGTCCTGCCGCAGAAGCTTTGGATATCGCTTATGTAGATGCGTTGAAAAAGCTTCATAGTGGCATAGGTGATTCCAGTCGCTTCTACTTGTACTCATACTTCCTTGATTGGGCGATTGAAGGTGTGGAAGCCCGTATGAATCCTGTAATCATTTCGCGTCGGGAATTAAAAGCCTATGTGGGAACCTACGGTCCTCGCACCATTACCTTAAAAGGGGATACGCTGTATTATCAGCGTGAAGGTAGGCCGAAGTACAAGATGATTCCTATCAGCAAGCATCGCTTTGCATTGGATGGACTCGGCCGAATCCGGTTTGAATTCGCTCCTGATGCCAGCGGCAAGATCACTGAAATCATTGGTCACTATGCAGGAGGCTACACGGATCAGCACAAACGCAGTAAGTAGAACACGACTAAAACTGATGCCCGATATCTATGTAGATACGCGGCTGGTCATTTCCGGCATGGGATGGAAGCAGGTGCCCGTAGGTAAAACTGATGGGCCCCAGAAAAGTTGACAGCGCCAGACGCACTCCCACTCCGTGCAAGTAAGCTCCGGAATCCGGAAAAGGATCGCTTTTCTGTGAGACAGCGCCTACCGTGTATAAACAAGAGAGATAAGCATCCGCGAGAAAGCGGCTGAGCAAGTCATAGCGAATTTCGAATAACGACGAGAGTTTCACATTTCCGGCAAGTTCCGCTTCGTGAAGCCCCAAAAGACTCGAACGCCCTCCGAGGTGATAACTCGCCCAAAGAGGCAGAATTCTGTCGTTCCATTGATAACAAGCGTCATTGTGGAAAACAGTTCTCTTGAACAAAGGAAACGTAATTCCTGATTTTAGGCTTACACGGGTGAGGGCTCGGTTGTCGCTCCATTCAGGCACAGCCACGCTATAGATGCCTTTGAATTTGATTCCCCGTGAAGGGAACGGATAATCGTTTTCGGTATCGAGCAGGCTGCGAATGCGGACGGTGGTGATTTGTGTTTCCGGTTCGTCGGAAACTCCCCCGGCTTCAATCGCCTCAAACGCGAGACCGGCGGCCAATTGTCCCCATCGTCGCAGTTGATGCCCGAGCCATAGTTCGGCGCTCGATCTTTCGAAGAAATAGAAACCTCTTTTGTCGTGCTGCGCGTTATAGGAATTGTATTCTTCGCGTCGCCAGTATGCTTTGAGTTCCGTCGTCAAGTGGGATTTCAGGATGCGGTTGAAGAGCAACTGTCCGCGGATTTCTTCGTCCAACTCGGCGTATTTCCCAAAGAGTGAGAAGCGCGCTCCGACTCCTCCCACATTATCATTTAAAAATTCAGCGAATCCTCTACCTTTTCGTTCGCTGGAAAATCCTCCCCCTATGCGCAGTTGCGGAGATTCCCGTTCTCTCACACGCAGCACACCATTGAAGCCATCGCGAGCCGGAGACACACTGAACAAAGCGCTTTCGAAAAGGTCTGTTCCATAGATTTGCGCGATGCCCCGTTCCGCTTTTTTCAGGACAAATGGTTCTCCGGGGCGCAGTGGAAATTCGCGCAGGACCGACCAAGGACGATTGCGTTTTAAACCTTGCACCCGAAGCGTCAGTAGTCGTCCCTCGTCTATAGTCACCGTCAGTAATCCGGAGTCGTTGAGCGTTATTTTTCGAATGTATATCAGGCTGTAACCGGCTCCGCGATAAAATTCGATTAGTTGATGACAAGCTTGCGCACCTTTCTGCAGGTCGAAAGGTGCACCGATTAGAGGCCTAAAATACTTCTTTAGCGTCGAATCTGCGCGCAGATAACTTCCTTCAATACGCAGGGCATGTACGACTTGGGTTTCTGCTATTTCCGGCCAGATTGTAAATAATTTTTCCGGAGGTTTTTGAGCATTTTTGGCAAGGAATTCGAGAGCTTCTTCGAGAGACAGGGTACGATTTTTCTGTTGAAGGCTGTCATCTGTATTCGTTACATGAATTCCTGCCTTCGAAAGACGTTCGAGCAGGAGCGGCATCGCTTGCATGGTGGCATCGTAGCCCGCGCGAATCACATTGTCAATGTCGGCAAAATCGGTGGAACGATAACCGGCCAAAGCAGGTATAAGGGTGAAATCAGCCGATTCACGAAGCTGCTTATTGTCCTCGATATGCATAATCGATGTGACGCGATCCGCCAATTCCCAAGGCTGTTCGGCACGCTCTGTTTGCAGCACCGGCGACGTGACATCGACTGCAAGAACGAAATCGCCTCCTTCGCTGCGAGCGGCATTCACCGGTATATTTTCCAGTGTGCCTCCGTCGATGAGTTCCAGCGTGTCCATCTGGAACGGCACAAAAATCAGCGGCATGGATATGGAAGCTCTCAGCGCTTCGCAAAGGTCACCGCGCCGGAAGATGACACTCTGTCCTGTACGAAGATCCGTGGCGAGCGCTCGAAAAGATATTTGCAAATCATCAAAGGAATTGATAGGTTGATAGGGAGCGTTTTTCGTCAGGTGGAAGAGCAGGTCGTTCAATTTCTGGCCGGTGGAGAGCGCCATGGGGACTTCCGGTGTCCAGCCGCGAAATCGGAGTGCAAGCATATGCCGCGCGTTGGTTTCTTTTTGAGCAAGGAAGAGATTGCGCCGCGCCGGACGATCCAAAAAGATGTCGCTCCAGTCAACTGAGCGCATAGTGCTTTCGAGTTCGTTCAGCGTATAGCCGGACGCGTAAAGACCTCCGATGACCG
>CAZADO010000101.1:0-5703 GCA_964483885.1 uncultured Alphaproteobacteria bacterium
ACGAGGTCGTCTGCATCACCGCGAAGCAGAGGAATATTGACACCGAAAGGAGCTTTGTTTTGAAGAGCATTTTTTGTTTTTTGAATGTGAAGCCGTAAAATATCCGGCTTCATGGAACCCGCACCGATAAGTCCCAACGCACCCGCTGCGGAAACCGCCGAGCACAATTCCCATCCCGCCACCCAAACCATTCCCCCCTGAATAATCGGGTATTGGATGTTGAGGAGCTCTGTAACTCGATTTTTAGAAATTATATTTGTATTCAAGACTTATAAATGATCTTATTAACTATCCACAACTGCCCGAATGCCTTCTTGAAGACTGACCTGCTTGATATCGAACGTCTCCTTGCATTCCGAATCATCACAACGATTATCGCTTTTCAACATTCGCAGTTGATCCCGACCAAAGGGGAAGAAGCGAAATCGCTGCAGTAATATCGCTGGAATCACGAGAAGCGAACTCGGGATTGAGATTTTAATTATCTTTTTGCCAAGCGCCGCGCCGATTTCATCTATGATTTGTCTGAAACTGAAAGCTTCCGGGCCGCCGATTTCGAAGGTTCGTCCTTTAAGGTCTTCTCGTTCGACTGCATTCACGAAAATCTTCGCGACATCTTCCACCGCAATGGGCTGAAACACTGTTTTGCCACCTGAAATCAGCGGCGCAACCGGCAGCGTGCGGAATTGCTTCACAAAGGGAGTCACCAGACCATCGCCGGAGCCGAAAATAAGGGACGGGCGGAAAATCGTCCAGTTCATCCGCGAGGCTCGAACGATTTTTTCTCCGGCAAGCTTCGTTTTCATATAAACCGATTTTGAAAGTCGCCCGACACCGCAAGCCGACATGTGAACATAGCGTCGGGCGCCCGCCAGTTCGCTTTCATGTACAATCCGCTGCGTCGCTTCACGGTGAAGGCGGTCGAAACGCGCGCGTCCGAACTCGCGAATGATACCGACGAGATGAATCACCGCATCGACTTCTTTGAGCTCACGCATCCAAGTTTCCGGCTTTAAAACATCGCCCGAAACGATGCGCAGATTTTCAATCGATGATTCGCCCTGAAGGCTGCGCTGAAGTTTGTTTTCCGAGCCCGGACGGGTTAGTGCGATTGGGATATGGTTTCGCCGAAGCAGCTCACGAATGACAGCGCGCCCGACGAATCCCGTCGCTCCGGTGATGAAAACCTTCATGTCGCCAATTATCCGGGTTTCAAGAACAGCCGCCGCGCTGAGAAATCACTTATTTCCCAGCGCGGCGCCCTTGGATATCTTAGGTAAGGAGTTGCTATCCTGACGGGGCTGTCTGGTGAGTTTCTTTAAGAAGATTTAAGCGGCTAACGGGTCTTCCTTCCAATTCACCGTCGTATTGAGCATGAGTTGTCAGTTCGCTGTTTCTCAGCAGGAATTCCCGATCAAGATAGAAATCTTTCCGCGCATAGGAAGCCAAATCGAGGTCGAAGGAATCCATACGTATCGCATCTTCCGGACATGCTTCGACGCAGAGTCCGCAGAAACAGCAGCGAAGCAGGTCGATGTCAAAAACCGCGGGATATTTTTCTACGCGACCGTCCGGTGTTTCCGCCGGTGTAATGTAGATACATTCATCCGGGCAGGCGGATTCGCACATCATACAGGCGACGCAGCGCGGACTTCCGTCCGGCCGCAGCATCAAACGATGGCGTCCGCGCCAGCGAGGACTAACCGGTCGTTTTTCCTCCGGGTATTGAATCGTCACCGCGCCGGGAGTCACGCTTTTCATTCGAAAAACGTACCGCATCCAATGGCGGTAAAAATTGACGAAGAAATGGGACGCGGTTATCCACAGACCGCGCGCGACTTCGGGGTAGTATGTCTTCTGCCACCAGGACAGTTTGACATTACGTACGATGACTTTCCTATCAATCATCTTCGGTTCGTTTCTCCAGAATCCCAGAGGTTATTGTGCGCAGAACCAGTCTGCATGAATCGTGTATTCTTCGCTGCGAAGTCCCATCTTGGTAAAGGTGAGATTCTGATCGATTTCGACTCCCGTGAAGAGAGGCGTATCTTCGGTTCCCGCATACCCGCGTGCTTTCATGGTTCCGCCGTCGTCATAGATTTCTAACCGCAGAATGTTCCAGTCTCCACCTTCAGTTGAAAGAAGCGAGGTATAACCTGCTCGCAGCACTTCCCAATCTCCGCCTCCTTCGTACTGTTCGAGCGTATAGTTCGTATCATTATCTGCATAAATGGTAAAATACAGAACGTCCTGATTGATTTGATCTTCAAAGAATAGACCGTACTGTTTATAATCAACCGTTTGAACTGTACGCCGAATTCTCGCAGAAACCGTATACGGCACGGAAGGAGAGGCTGCTTGCAGGAGGCGTCCTGCGTCAGAAGCGCTGTTGGGATCCAGAACAACATAGCCCTCATCTTCGTTCTGTGACTTGTCCATAGCGGTAGCATCCCAGTCAGCAGCGTTGCCTTCATTGAAGTCATCGCTTAGGATGTTGCAGGTTCGTTCGACGGACAGAACGAGTTCTTCGTCATCAGCATCGGATTCAAACAGCACGGTAGCGGTTGAAGTACCCGGGCTGACACCGGAACGTTCGACCCGAATCGTGATTGTAGTTTGTACCCCTGCAGCGAGGTCGCCGTTTTCTGGCGTGACTTCAACCCAATAAGGAACGCTGGCGTCGTTGATACTCCATGCCAGATCCGCATTACCTGTGTTCGACAGCGTCATTTGCTGCTCGGTAATCCCAGTACCGAAATCGAGTGATGTCGCTCCGAGTTCCAGATTGCCTGCCGGCGGTGGTGGCTCTTCGTCGTCACTGCTATCGCAGCCAAATGTGAGAAACAGGAGTCCGAAAGCCATCAGCAGGATGAGGGGTAGTTTTTTCCATTCCATTGTGATTTCCTCCCATAGGAAATTTAAACGTGGTTTTTGATACTATGTTTATAAGATTCTTACCCGCGACTGCCGCAAATCCAGTCAACATCGATGATATACTCGTCGCTTTGGATTCCCACTTTGATAAATTTCAAGTTGGTTCCCAGCTCGACGTTATCGAAGAGAGGCTGCGTCGAATTCCCGGCGTAACCTCGCGCATAGATTTTCTGATTCGTCTCGTAAAGCTCCAGCCGCAGAGTGTTCCAGTCGCCGGGACGGGTAGAGATAAGATTCGTTTTGCCGGACCGGAGTGTTCTCCAGACAATTTGACGCTTATAAAATGAGTAATTCGTATTTTCATCGACTTTTACGGCATAGTAAACGGTATTTTCACCATTCGCATCCTCGAGTAAAATGCCGTATTGATTTCTGGTGACTTCCTGTCGGCTGTGCCGAAAACGAGCCGTAATATTGCAGGGGACAGGAAAAGTCGATACCGTTCGTAGAAGTTGCCCTTCATCGCCACCATCGGGCTTGAGAGTAACGTAGCCCTGCGCATCCTGAGATGTTGTCAACTTTTGAGCATCCCAGCCGGCGGCGTTTCCCTGATTGAAATCATCCTCGAGAAGACCGCATGTCTTTTCTACGGACAGTTTCAAGGTGTCATCATGTGAAAGCGGGCGAATACCCGGTCTTTCGGAAGAGAATTCCAGAACCGCCGTGGCTTTGCCGGACATCAAAACGTATCGGTTGACGCGGACTCGAACGAAATCCGTATCCGATACCACAGTGGACAAGAAACCTGAAGCCGGATCTATATCGACCCACGATGGGATGGGAGAGGTAATCTTCCAGTTGACACCCAGAGTATCGAAGGGCATATCACCGAGAGTAATGCGAAAATTCTGTTCGGTAATTGTCATGCCGAAATCGAGTGAATCCACACTGAGAACGATGTGGCCTTCGGGTTTCTTTTGACAGGTAGTGAATACGAAGCCAATAACGATAAGAGCTAACGCAATCGCAACGATAAGTCCAATTTGTTGTTTTGTTTTCATAATGTCCCCTAAAAGCACTATGCTACAATTTGCACTTAATGACTTGTTGCGCAGAACCAGTCGGCATGAATCATGTATTCGTCGCTTCGGATTCCTATTTTCGTAAAATTCAAAGTTGAATCCAGTTCGATATTCTCAAAAAGCGGCGTATCATCTATTCCTGCGTAACCGCGAGCGTATAAAGTTCCACTATCTTCGTAAATATCCAAGCGCAAAGTGTTCCAGACTTCTTCTGCAATAGAAAGTGAGTTGGAATAACCTGTGCTCAGTGTATCCCAGTTACCAGCAACCGATTGCTGGATAGTATAATTCGTGTCATCATCCACAGTGACCGCAAAATAGAGTGCGTCATCAGTAGTACTGCCTTCTAAGAGGAGCCCGTAATGTTTATGGTCAGCGGTTTGAACTGTGCGCCGTACCCGCGCGGAAATCGTATAAGGCGCCGTCGGAGAGATGGTCTGCATAAGCTGCCCCGCTTCAACAACACTGTTCGGATCAAGAACAACATAGCCATCATTGTGTTGTGCTACATCCAACGCCGTGGCATCCCAATCTGCGGCAGCACCTTCGTTGAAATTATCGCCCAGTAGGTTGCAAACTCGCTGCATCAACACAACGAGCGAATCATCATTGAAATTAGACAGGAACAGCAATGTATCCATCAAAGCGCCCGGATCAACAGTGAGCCGCTGCACGCCGATAGTCACTTGAATCTGAGCTCCTGCGCCGATTGTTCCACTCGCCGGATCAATGTCCATCCAATCAGGAATGTCGTTGATGCTCCAAATTAGAGCTGCATTGCCCGTGTTCGACAAAGCCAGTTGCTGTTCAGTCAGGGTTTCGCCAAAATCCAGAGTATCCGTTTCCAATGTCAGATGTCCGGCTAAAGGTCGCTGAACAATTAATGTCAAAGAAACATCATCAGCATCTGTGTGGATCACCAGCGAGCCAGTGGTTGTATCTGAATCGAGACTATCACGCTCAATTTGAACCATTATCCATGTCGTATCGTCTTCGACAAGTGTCCCGGTGTCAGGAGTCGCTTGCGCCCAGTCGGGAATCGAGGCGATATACCAAATCAGCGTCGAATCGCCGATGTTGGTTACGAAGAATTGAAGCTCGGTCTCTGTGTCTCCGAAATCGAGCAGGTGCGTGCTGAGTCGGATTTCACCGGTAGGTGGTACTTCAGGATCATCATCACAACCGAGACCGAAAAGCAGAAGCCCCGCTGCAATAAGTCCCATCAATGGAAGTCGCTTGATACGTTCCATAAAACCTCCCGCACACGCGTACCTAAATGGTTTGGAGCGCGAGTAAAACTATTCCTGTCAGAGCAATATTTAAAAGCGCCAGCGGAATCATGATTTTCCAACCGACACGCATAAGCTGATCATATCGGAAACGAGGCAATGTCCAGCGCACAAGGAGCTGCAGCCAGAGGAAGAAAGCGATTTTCGCCGCAAAGGAACAAATACGCAGCGCCACCACCCATCCATCGGCAAGGGGAATCGTTGCTCCCCACGGGAAAACAAAGCCGCCGATTCCTGATAATTCAAAACTGTCGTAAAGGTAGGGGATGTGATAACCTCCGAAGAAGAGCGTCACGATGAGTCCCGCCAAAACGACCAATTCGATAAATTCCCCCAAGAAAAACATCCCCCAGCGCATCCCCGAATATTCGAGGTTAAAACCGATAATTTCGGATTCGCCTTACGGCAAATCGAATGGCGTACGTTTGGTTTCCGCAATTCCTGCAGGCAAAAAGAGC
>CAZADO010000102.1:0-6225 GCA_964483885.1 uncultured Alphaproteobacteria bacterium
ATCGCCTGTATCTTTTCCAGTCAGAATATTCACTAATCCGATGTTGTAGGTGATATTCAATTGCGTATGCAGGCGGCGCGTTAATTGAAGATTGAAACCGGCTCCGGCTTTTATACCGAAATCAAACATCGCATAGAGATCGTCCGTGTTCACATCCGATTGTACGCCCGCCGCGTCAACGGTCAGCTTGCTTTGAAAAAGCCAGCCCAGTTCGGGCCCCACTCGCAGAAAAAAACCGGGCTGTTTGCCGACGTTCATGTGAAGCATCGGCGAGAGGCAGAGATAATCCAGCGAGAGCGTTTCCGTCGTATCCCCATAAGAATTTTTCACGCCCTTACCGACATATGCCAATTCGAGCTGCAATTGGTTTTTCGATGTTCCAAGCGGCACCAGCCATGCCGCTCCGGCGATAGGACGCGGACGCATTCGCAAATCCAATCCTTCATGCGGATCTATAGAGATGAAAGCAAAATTGACACCGCCGAACACGCCAATCATCGGTGCAGGACGCGGCGGCGGCGGTTCTTTCTTATCAAACAATCCTCGCTGAGCGAAAGCTGCCTGTGTCATGAGTAGCAAGCAAGCGAAGCATACGAACGGAATCTTTTTTTTACCCATATTGTCACCTATTATTGCGGTCGGGTCAGGCGACCCGACTCGGCGAGTGTCATTTAGTAACGTTGTAAATTCGACTCGGCGAAATGCACTATTTCCCTTTAAACTTCGCAGGTCTCTTCTCGATGAAGGCGGCAAGACCTTCTTTTGCGTCGTCAGTGGAAACCGCAAGACCGAAGAGAGTCGCTTCGAAGTTTTGCGCATCTTCGAAAGACATTTCCAATCCTTTGCGTGCCGCTTCCAACGTATAACGCGCGGCAACCGGTCCGACTTTCATAATATCCTCAGCGATTTTGCGAGCGGTCGGAATTAATTCTTCCGGCGATGTCACACGATTGACCAGTCCGATGCGGTATGCTTCCGCCGCATCCATCATGTTCGCGGTCAGCAGCCATTCCAATGCGCGCCCAAGTCCTATCAATCTCGGCAAGCGCTGTGTTCCCGCGTAACCGGGAATGATGCCGAGCTTCACTTCGGGCTGACCGAATTTTGCATTCTCCGATGCGACACGCATGTGGCACGCCATCGCCACTTCGCAGCCTCCTCCCAGCGCAAAACCATTCACCGCGGCGATAACCGGTTTCGACATTCCCGCCAAACGGTTGCATACCATTTGTCCTCGGCGGCAGAAATCCCGTCCGCCGACAGGATCAAGCGTCGATAGATGTTTAATGTCCGCTCCGGCAACGAAAGCTTTATCGCCGCTACCGGTCAATATCAATGCGCTGATGGAATCATCCGATTCCACTCGGGCGCACACATCGTCCAGTTCGTCGATAACCTGTGGATTCAGGGCATTCAAGACTTTCGGGCGGTTAAACGTCACCAGTGCGATTCGATCTTTCACGTCATAGAGCAGGCACTCATAGTTCATTACAGTCTCCTTTGGGTAATTGTTGATATGTATTTTCCATTATTGCCTATAGATAAATTAGGATTTTCATAGGTGAAAAGCAAGTTGCCTATTCAAGGGCGCTATCTTGTTTATTTGTGCTTCTTAAGGCAGACGGAACAAACGACAACGATAACCTCGTTAAAAAATTGGAAAAAACAAGGCTTGATTATTGCGAAATATTTTCGTATATTGTATGCTTCTTTTGATAAGAAGTTCACATGGCTTGCCTAAAGTACCTTTCAAGCCTATTTACTTAATTTACAGCGTCTTCGAAGGTGAATTGACGCGATAGACATAGGATTTTGGAGTCGCAAAATGGCAAAGAAACAAATCACGATTGATGGCAATGAGGCAGCGGCTTATACTGCTTTCAGAACAAACGAAGTGTGCGCGATTTATCCCATCACGCCGTCGTCTAATATGGGTGAACATGCCGATGACTGGGCTGCTGCCGGTTTGAAGAATATCTGGGGAACCGTGCCCATCGTGCAGGAAATGCAAAGCGAAGCCGGCGCGGCTGCCGCCGTCCATGGAGCTCTCCAAACCGGCGCTTTAACCACGACGTTTACAGCGTCGCAGGGATTACTCTTGATGATTCCTACGATGTTCAAGGTCGCCGGTGAATTGGTGCCGACCGTATTCCATATTTCAGCGAGAACCGTCGCCACACACGCGCTTTCCATCTTCGGTGACCATAGCGATGTGATGGCCTGCCGTTCGACAGGATTTGCTTTGCTCTCGTCCAACTCTGTGCAGGAAGTCATGGATTTCGCACTTATCGCTCAAGCGGCATCGCTCAAATCTCGCGTTCCGTTTCTTCATTTCTTCGATGGCTTCCGCACATCGCATGAAGTTCAAAAAGTTGAAGCACTCGAACCTGACGATATGCGCTATCTGGTAACGGATGAACTCGTGCAAGCTCATCGCGCACGGCGTATGACTCCCGACAAACCGGTTCTGCGTGGTTCATCACAAAATCCGGATGTCTTTTTCCAAACGCGCGAAAATGCGAACCCCTTCTATATAGCCAGTCCGGATATTGTTCAAGAAATGATGAACAAATTCGCCGAACGCGTTGGCCGCCACTATCATCTGTTCGATTACGTCGGCGCGCCGGATGCTGAACGAGTTGTCATCCTGATGGGTTCCGCCGCGGAAACCGCGCAGGAAACTATCGAATGGCTTACTCAAAAAGGCGATAAAGTCGGTGTGCTTAAGGTGCGTCTTTATCGACCTTTCTCGGTGAAGCATTTCATTAATGCTCTCCCGAAGACGGTCAAATCCATCGCCGTTCTTGACCGTACCAAAGAACCCGGCGCGATTGGTGAACCGCTTTATCAGGATGTGATTACGGCTATCGCTGAAACCAACGCAAGTGGTGCCACTCCCTTCGCTGCTTCTCCGCGCATTATCGGCGGGCGCTACGGTTTAAGCTCAAAGGAATTTACTCCGGCGATGGTCAAAGCGGTTTTGGATGAACTTACCAAAACCAAACCGAAAAACCATTTTACCGTCGGTATCAATGAAGATGTCACGCATTCCAGTTTGGATTACGACCCAACATTTTCTGTCGAATCGGATGATGTCTTCCGCGGCATGTTTTATGGATTGGGCAGCGACGGCACAGTCAGCGCGAACAAGAACTCGATTAAAATTATCGGTGAAGAAACCGCGAACTATGCGCAAGGCTACTTCGTTTATGATTCCAAAAAGGCCGGAGCCATCACGACATCGCATTTGCGATTCGGACCTCGTCCTATTCGCTCCATCTATCTTGTCGATAAAGCGAATTTCGTCGCCTGTCATCAGTCTGTCTTTATGGAGCGCTATGATATGCTTGCTCCTGCGGTGGAGGGCTCGACGTTTTTGCTCAACACGCAATCGCCACCGGATAAAGTGTGGGACACCTTACCTCGCGAAGTTCAACAGCAACTCATCACGAAGAAGATGAAGTTCTACGTCATCGACGCCTACAAAGTCGCTCATGACACAGGAATGGGCAATCGCGTGAATACCATTATGCAGACCTGCTTCTTCGCGCTTTCCGGTGTGCTTCCGAAAGGTGAATCTATCGACGCTATCAAAAATTCCATCAAGAAAACGTGGGGAGCTCGCGGGGATCAGATTGTTCAGATGAATTTCGCCGCGGTGGATAACGCGATTGCGAATCTGCATGAAGTAAAAATCCCGGCGAGTGTCACAAGCACATTCACGCGACCTCCGGTCGTGCCCAGCGAAGCGCCGGAATTCGTCAGGAATGTTTTGGCTAAGATTATCATCGGCAAAGGCGATGAGATTCCTTCGAGCGCGATGCCGGTTGACGGTACATTTCCCGTCGCGACGACGCAATGGGAAAAGCGCAATATCGCTCTCGAAATTCCTGTCTGGGATGAGGAAATTTGTATTCAGTGCGGGAAATGTGTGATGGTCTGCCCTCATGCGGCCATTCGCCAGAAGGTGTATCCGGCTGAGGAACTCGCGAACGCACCAGCAACGTTTAGATCTACGGATTATCGCGGAAAAGAATTCCCAGAGCATAAATACACGCTGCAAGTTGCTCCTGAGGATTGCACTGGCTGCCGACTTTGCGTTGAAGTGTGCCCTGCGAAGAGCAAAACCAATCCAAGTCGGAAAGCGATTAACATGGAACCGCAGCCGCCATTGCGTATGACTGAGCGAGAGAATTACGCTTTCTTCCTGAACCTGCCTGAAATGGACCGCGGTAAAATCCGAATCAACACGATTAAAGGTTCGCAATTCCTGCAGCCGCTCTTCGAATATTCCGGAGCTTGCGCCGGCTGCGGCGAGACTCCCTATGTGAAACTCTTAAGTCAACTTTTCGGCGACCGCGCGATTATGGGCAATGCGACCGGTTGTTCATCCATCTACGGAGGCAATCTCCCCACGACGCCGTGGTGCGTGAACGCGGACGGGCGCGGCCCGACATGGAACAATTCTCTGTTTGAAGATACCGCAGAATTCTCGTTTGGCTTCCGCTTGACGATTGATAAACACCGTCAGTACGCCACCGAACTGCTGAAGAAACTCGCCGGTTCGATTGGTGATGAACTTGCCGGCGGATTGCTTGAAGCGGATCAAACAACCGAAGCGGGCATTATAGCTCAGCGTCAGCGCGTTCAAGCATTAAAAGAAAAACTGAACCGGATGGATTCCGCTGACGCGCGTCACCTGCTCAGTGTCGCGGATTTCTTCGTGCGCAAGAGCGTATGGGGAGTCGGCGGTGATGGCTGGGCGTATGACATCGGTTATGGAGGTCTTGACCATGTTCTTGCTCAAGGACGCGACGTGAATCTGCTCGCATTAGACACGGGCGTCTATTCCAACACCGGTGGGCAATGCTCGAAAGCGACACCGATGGGCGCTGTGGCAAAATTCGCTGCGGGCGGAAAACCTGTGGCACGCAAAGACTTGGGACTGATGGCGATGAGTTACGGCAATGTTTATGTTGCGCAGATTGCAATGGGCGCAAATGATCTGCAAACGCTCAAAGCCTTCATCGAAGCCGAAAGCTATCCGGGACCGTCTTTGATTATCGCCTACAGTCACTGCATCGCACACGGCATTGATATGTCCAAGGGGATGGAAAGCCAGAAAGCGACCGTTGACAGCGGCGCGTGGCTGCTCTATCGCTATGATCCGCGGCGGGCTTTACAAGGACTAAATCCCCTGCAACTCGATTCCAAGCCGCCGAAGATTCCTGTCGAACAATGGATGTACATGGAGACGCGCTTCAAAATGCTCACCAGAAGCAAACCTGATGAAGCGAAACGGTTACTGGATCTGGCACAAAGAAATGCGCAGGCTCGCTGGCGTTTCTACGAGCAACTTGCTCAGATAAAATACGACATTGAAAACGAAACCACAGTGGAAAAACCTGCTCCCGTAGCTGAAGGCGCGACGTCGTAAACAGATAGAACTGCAATTCATAAAGAAGCCCGAAGATATTTATATCTTCGGGCTTCTTTACGTCCATTCCGGGTGAATCTGGAGATTCACCACGGCGGAGAAGTATGCTATTCTCTCATGGCAATCACCAAATAGAAATACTGGCCGGATTCAAGGAGAACACTCGTGTCTTTCCATTCGGTTGACGTGGAGGTTGCGAAGGGTGAGCCTATTGGTTCGAAAATGGGTGTTGCGCTGCGATAGATTTGATAGGAATCCGCGCCGATAGGAGCCGTCCAACTCAGCGCCGCGTCATCTCCATCTAAACGAATTGTTAAATCATTCACCGGCGAATTCACCAGCGCTGTCACGACGACATCATCTAAATAAAATCCTTCCGCTACATCCTCCCCATCACTCTTGAAACGAAAGCGAATTTGCAACGTCTGCCCTGCTGAATAATTCTCCAGCGAAAAATTATATTTCACCCATTGATTGCCGATATTCAACAGCGAATCCGGAAGCGCGCCGCCGCTGCCGATATACGAAAGCGTCTGCCAGTCCGTTCCGCCGTTGTCCGTTAGTTCGACATAGCATCCATCTGTGCCGTAAGTTGTGAAGTCGTACTGACACCAGAAACTGAACACCGAATTCGTTGCCACCTGAAAAGCTGCGCTCGTCAAATTGGCTTCCATGTTGTTGTTATACTCACCCGCGCCCTCGTCGCCGCAATACCAACTCGTGGAATCCGAACGACAATTGCGCTGACTGCGATGCCATAAATCTCCCGTGCCGCTGTGCGTCCAGAG
>CAZADO010000103.1:0-3428 GCA_964483885.1 uncultured Alphaproteobacteria bacterium
ATGTGGAGCACCGAGCGACGTGGAGCGTTCGTCCGCGTGGAGTACCACGGCGAGGTCGTGATCGACGCGTGGGCCAAGGCGAATGATTTCCGGATGCTGCCCTGGGGGGAGCGGGAAGACCGTCAGGCCGCGCCGGTCAGAAGGCCCACCGCGCCCACCCTCCGGCTGGCGGAGACGCCCCGCGAGGTCACCGCGACCGTCGAGGTGCCCATTCACTCGGCCGCACGGACCGGCGCACCGGTGATTGGCGCCATCGAGGCGGGCGCCACGGTCTACGTGCTGGACGTCATGGTCGGCTGGGCAAGCGTGATGCCCAAGGCGCTGAATCTGGCGCCCCACGGCGACGGCGGCTTCTGGGTGGAGGCGGCCAAGCTCCGGCTCTAGCGCGGCGCGGCGGGCCGCGCCCGCGATGGCTGCCACCCTTGATTGGAGATCGGGCCGGGTGATGCAGAGATGATGGAGCGGTCTCGCTGAGTTAGGTGGCGAGCCACCAGCGCCAACGGTGGGCGCACAAGTTCGCACTGCGTGTCCGGGACGGGCTCCGGGACCGCGTCAGGGGCTGGGGCCGGGACGGCAACCGAGGCCGAAGCCGCGGCCGGGGGCGGGGCCGGGGTGGCGACGGTCCGCGGGGACCGGAGGGGGGGCGGGGGGGCAGGCTCGCGCCAGCTGGCGCTGGCACTGGGCCTGCAGCGGCGGAGGGCGGCCGGCGACGGTGGCAGTGGCTCTGGGCGGGGAGCGAGTACCTGACGACTTCCTGCCCGCCGGCGGGGCGGGGCTCGGTGAGCCCCGCCGACGGGGCAGGAAGGAATCGCAGATGAAACTCGAAGCTACCCACCTCGCGCTCGAAACCATCACCGCTCTGCGACCGCTGGTGGCGCGCATTCGTCGCTACGATCGGTCGCTGGCCGTACAGCTGGCACGCGCGGCGAGCAGCACAGCGCTCAACTTGGGAGAGGGTGAGTACTCGGACCCGGGCACCAAGCGGGCCCGCTACTGCAACGCCGCCGGTAGCGCCAACGAAACGCGCACGGCGCTCGCCGTGGCCGTGGCCTGGGGCTACCTCGCGCCGGCGCAGGCCGAGCCCGTCAGCCATCGGCTCGATCGGGTCATCGCCATGCTGTGGAAGCTCACCCACCCGTGAGCCACACGGCTGCGGTTCAGGCCCAGAGGCCTGAACCGCAGCCGCTTTCCTCGTGTCTCGGCCAAACGCGTTGGAGTACTCGTTTGGATAGCAATGAAATCCGAGCGCCCGAGGTGCGTCCAGCATCTGCTGACTTGTGCCTCGGGCGCAAGCCAAGAGGAGGTCAGGATGACGGACACCCGGATGAAACGCCGTATCGTCGGCGTGTTGGACAAGCGATTGCGGGAAGCGGGACTCGGTGAGGTCGAGGACCCGCGCGACCGGCGGGGACGCCGCTGGCAGCTCGGCACGCTGCTGGGAGCGGCCGTGCTCGGGCTGGTGGCAGGTTGCAGGAGCCTGCTCGAGGTCGAACAGCTGACGGAGGACCTATCGTCAGCCACGCGGCAGCGTTTCGGCCCGGAGCGCCGGGTACCCGATACCACGCTGCACAATCTGTTGTGGCAGCTGCAGCCGCAGCAGGTGTTGCCGGTGCTGCACCGAGCGGTGCGCGCCGCACACCGTCGCCACGCGCTCGACCCCGACGAGTTGCCCTTTGGGGTGGTCTCCCTCGATGGCAAGAACACGGCCGTGCCGGCCGTTGACGACTACTACGCCCAGCGTCAGACCCACGAGGAGGGACACTGCCTGGGAATGGTCCGCACCATCAGCGCGGTGCTGGTCAGCTGCCCGGCGCGCCCCTACCTGCACGTCACGCCGGTACCGGCATCCACCAACGAGATGGGCATCTTTCCGCGGGCGCTCGACGAGCTGATGAGCCTCTACAGCCGGTCGGATCTGTTTCGCGTGGTCGTCTACGACGCAGGAGCGTGCTCCAAAGACAACGCAGCGCACGTCCGCGACCACGGGCTCCACTACGTCTTCGGTCTCAAGGGCACCCAGCCAACGCTGCTCGATGAGGCCAAACGCTTGCTGGCGGAGCGCACCGCCGACCAGTGCGACGCCTGCAGCGAAGACCTCGACCACGGGACGGTCATCCGCCGCGTCTACCTCAGCGAGATCGGCTCCGGTTACGACGGCTGGGAGACCCTGCGCACGGTGATACGGGTGCAGACCGAAACCCGCGACGCGGCCGGCCGGGTCACCAAGTGCGAAGAGCGCTACTTCATATCCAGTCTGCCTCTGCGCCGGCTGGCGCCCGGACAGTGGCTGCTGCTCATCCGCCGGCACTGGCGGGTAGAGACGGCCCACCAGATCCTGGACACGGCCTTCGACGAAGACGCCCACCCGTGGATCGTGGCCTGCCCGCGGGCCACCGTGGTGGTGGCCATCCTGCGGCGCATTGCCTACACCCTGGTCAGCCTGTTTCGCTCGGTTACCCAGCGCTCGGCCGAGGCGCGCGCCATGCCCTGGAAGCGACTGCTGCGCCACGTGAGCAACACCCTCGTCTCGGCCACGGCAGCGCAACTGCAGGGGCTACGCCGGCATCAGCTGCCGCCGCTGCCGGCGTAGCGCCAGACCAGGCCCCAGCGCCGCTTCGTTCTTTGACATAGCAGCCCCGGCGCACCAGGCCCGCCACTCCGGGACCCCCGTCCCGGCCGCGGTCGCGGTCTGCCCGGTCGCTGCCACCGCACCCGGGCACGGTCCCCGGTCGCGGGCACGGAACCCACCAAGTTTCGCCCGCCGCAAGCGGCCGGCGAAACTTGGATCATGGATGCGCAAAAACGTGCAAATCTGGACGCCTGTACAGGTACTGCTAGAGTTGCCGGGATGACCTCCGGCGACGGGAACGCGGCCCCCTCCGCGCCGCCCGAAACGCTGCTGCGCAAGGCGACGCTGGCAGCGGACGCCACGTTGCGCGCCAAGTACGCACGGCGCGGGTTGACCCATCCCGGGGGCATGGATCGCACGATGCGCTCCATGCTGCTGCGACAGCTGTACCTGGCCCACATGGAAGCGCGCCGCTTCGATGATGCCCTCAGCGTAGCCGACGAGATGGTGGGGCTGGAGGTCATGCCCGACGTCGCCCGCCAGGACGCGGCCCGAGCGTGCCTGGGCCTCGATGAGCGGAAGCGCGCCATCGAGCACCTGCGCCTGGCCAGTCGAGTCAGTCCGGCCTGCCGGCGCGCGTTCCATCTCTGGACGCTGGGCAGTGTGCTCTACCTGGCCGATCGCCCGCGAGACGCGGTGGGCGCGCTCTCGCGCGCGGTCCGGTGGGGCACCACCGACAAGCCGCTGTACCAGGCCCAGCTCGTTCTGGCCCGCCGCGCTGCCGGCGATCGGGCCTTGGACCTGGAAGAGGCCCGCGAGCGACTGCTGGAGGCCCCGTGCGGGCAGGGCTATGGGCAGT
>CAZADO010000104.1:0-3710 GCA_964483885.1 uncultured Alphaproteobacteria bacterium
TGAGTTTATACAATCTTTTAAAATACTATTTTTTTCTCTATTTGTCAAGAGGATTTGTACGTTTTCATACGCCCACGCTGTCTGAACCGGAAAGGCCGGTACTATCAGCAAAATCGTGCCTGAAACAGCCCCGTCAAGCCATGTAAGTCGCTCTCCCCGACCCGTCGCATGGGCGAGTCCTCCTTTCAGAAAAAAGGAACAATCCGCCCCGATTTCACCCGTCAACTGTTCAAGCAGGCCGGATTTCGGGTGGATATCCCAAAGGCGGCAAAGGCCATGCAGGGCAACAGCGGCATTGCCCGAGCCTCCTCCCAGACCCGCTGCCATGGGAATCCGTTTGACAAGATGCACTTTGCCCTGAAGAGGATGTCCGATCGCTTGAGCTAACTTATTTGCAGCAATAGTAATAAGATTCCCTTTGCCGCAATCGAGGATTTCATCTGTACAAGTCAGTTTGAAATCATCCGATGGGCGGAATTCAATCGTGTCTGTGAGCGAAATTTCCTGAAAAATGGTTTCGATGTCATGATAGCCGTCATCACGGCGTCCCAAAATTCGAAGACCGAGGTTGATTTTGGCAGGGGATTCCATGACAAAACCGGCTTCTTTGGAGAGAGGCCGGTTAACAGGATATGGGATGGATATTGGCAAAACCGGAAGAATTAGGTTACGGCGTGTTTACCGTTGTTTTTCGAGCGCTCGTGCTTTTTTCTGTCGTGGTTATCGTAATACTGATAATATTGATAATAATGGAAATGGTAATAGTACGACCCATAGACTTTCTTGATGTCGAGGCCGTTTAAAACGATGCCGAGGAAGGGAGTATTGACATTGCGCATGAGCGAAACGGCGTGATTCACTTCGCGCGATCCAATAAAACCGGAGGCTACCACGAGAAATGCGCCATCGACACGAGTTCCCAGGACAACAGCATCGGTTACCGCCATAAGGGGTGGGCTGTCCATAAGAACATAGTCATACTTGCTTCTGGCTTCGTCAAGGAAATGAGCAATGCCATTCGTCGCCAACATTTCCGAAGGATTATCCAAGGATTCTCCCGCTGTCAGAACGTGGAGATTCTCGATATCCGTTTTATGGACAGCTTTATCGAAGGTCATTGAGCCGCGAAGGACTTCAGACAAGCCATTTGATTCCGAAAGATGGAAGAAATCATGAAGCGTAGGGCGACGAAGGTCAGAGTCCACTAAAAGAACGCGGCTGCCTGCTTGAGCGGTTGCAATCGCCAGATTCGCCAGTATCGTTGACTTTCCTTCCCGGGTTACCGCCGATGTCACCATGAATACTTTATGAGGCTGATCCGGCAAGAGGAACTGAAGATTGGTTCGCAGAGAGCGATAGGCTTCCGAAACGTGCGATGTCGGGGAGAAGCGTGTAACAAGCTTGGACTCGTGCAGATCCAGATCCGACACCGAATAAGCTTTTCCTTCTCGCTTCAAACGCCGAGCGACTTCGGCAATTTTCACGGCGGGAATCGTCCCTAAGAGCGGCAGCGAAAGTTTTTCGATATCTTCGGGTGTTTTGATGGAATCGTCCATGAATTCCAGGGAAAATGAGATGACCAAACCGAGTCCGAGTCCCAGAAAAATGCCGATGAGAATATTCATGCGTTTGTCGGGGCGAAACGGCTGTTGAGGAGGGGTCGCACGATCAATGATGCGCGCGGACGGCATCTTGCCCACTTCTGCGATTCGGGTTTCCTCGTATTTCTCATTAAGCATGAGGTAAAGCTTTTCATGCAGCTTGGTATCCCGTTCCAGCCGTGCCAAAACCAGACTCTTCTCGGGCAGACTTTCTAATTGTGCGTTAAAATCATCCACGATATCTCGCAGCGCCTCGGCGCGAGCTGTCAGGGAGCGCACCTCGATTTCTGTCGTCAGGATGTTGTTGAAAATATCTTGAGATGTCGTTATGGGATCAATGGAAGCAATTCCAGAACTGGCGATTTTGCGTGTCTCGGAAACTAAGCGTTCTTTGATTTGGTTAATCTCTCGTTCGATGGCGGCGACGGTCACGTCCGTGCCGGGGCCGGGAGTGGCCAGAAGGCTGGCAATCCGCGACTGGCGTTCGGCGATATCACGTTGAAGCTGTTCAATCAGCGGACTGGTAATCTGAGTTACATCATCGACCAAAGTGAGTTTTGTCTGCGAAAGCTGTTTCTTTAAATAATCCAGACGGCGCAGATTCGAATTGAGGTCGGTTTCAGCTTGATTAAAGTAGGATTCGAACGTTGCCGCTTGTTCAACGAGTTTCATGGTTTCCGGCTCAAGTGCCACGACGCGTTGAGATTCTTTGTAGCTCTTGAGGGAATCTTCACTCTCCGCGAGTTTTACTCTTGTTTTTTCAAGCTGCTTTTCCAGAAAGCGACGGATTTCTGATACTTCTCCCCGGCTGGCCTGCAGAGAACTCTTGTAGTACTGTTCTACAAGGGCATTCGCCCAAAAAGCGGCTTCGAATCCGGAATGCGCACGAAAAGTCAGGACGAGGATATCCGTATCTTTGATGTTAGAAATCGTGGAATTTTCCCGAATTCTATCGACCCAATCATTAAACGTTGGTTTGATGCCGTCAATTGTCGCAGTCATCACTTCCAGTTCGCTGCGGTAGGGCGAATTTTCATATTCGCGGAGAACTTCCTCCGCGAGTGTTCGACTTTTAAGGATTTCCGTCTGGTTTGCTACATGTGTTTTCTGGATGTAGGGCGACGGAGCATTGAAAAGTTTCGACTCGACGATGTCCCGATTTTCAATCAGAATCGTGGCGGAAGCTTTGTACTCCGGCTCCATCTTATATGTGAGGTAAGCCGATGTCGCCACCACGGTCAGGAAGGACATGAAAATTATCCAGCGCCCGCGGAAGAGAATGCGCAGATACTCTGCAATTTGTGGAGTTGTTGTTTTATTGTCCAAAGCTTGCCTCTGATATGAGGAGTTTAAATCTTTTCGGCCTCTACGGGCTTACGAAACGAGAGACCCTGCTGCCAGAAGTAAAAGAGCCCGATGCCTGTCAAGGGCAGATAGTTCATCGCATGCAGCAGTATTGCAAATCCGGCGGCTCGATCACCGGGGACTCCAAAAAGGCTGAGTCCCAAAACGGTAACACCGTGATACGTTCCCACCGCTCCCGGCGCGCTCGGTGTGGAAAAGCCGATCGTCGTAATGACCAGAAGAACCAGCGCCGCCGCTAAAGGATCCTGTGCGATGCTCGGTATGTCAGGTCCGGTCAAATCCATCGCAACAAGCATCAGATACGTCACCACAGCATATAAAATCCACAGCGCAAGCGAATAAACCGTCAGCCGCAAACAAAGCTTTATATCGCGCAGAGCCGAAAGGCCGGTGGTAAATCTATCGAAGAGCGTAATGGCCTTTTCACGAAAACGCGATGGCAGTATTGACAGCACAAATCGAAGCGCCGCCATAGCTTGCTGCCGTTGAAAAACCATCCAAATTAGAAAGACCACCAGTATAAAAATTGCGACAGCGCCAGTTATCCCCGCCACTTTATAAGCCGCAGGTAAGGGATAAAGCAGCATGGCTCCAGCTACGAACGGTAGAAAAAAAAACAAGTCGAGTGTCCGTTCGAGGACGATGGTTCCCATAGCGCTCGAACGCGATAAACCACATATTTGCCAGACAACCTGCGCGCGATAAATCTCGCCCATGCGCAACGGCAGAAGGTTGTTGGCCATA
>CAZADO010000105.1:0-4769 GCA_964483885.1 uncultured Alphaproteobacteria bacterium
GTAAGCTCCATCGCCGCTCACCAGCAGTGCAATTTCTTTAAAACCACCGGCCTCACTGTGATTGAGTGTCAGATATTCCTGCTTCCATTTATGCCGCTCGATAAAACGCGTGTACATCCGCAGTAAATCCGCCGCGAAAAGTGCCGCTTCTTCGCCGCCGGTTCCGGCGCGGATTTCGAGAATCGCATTTCGATTATCATGCGGGTCTCGCGGTAGGAGCAATCCTTTTATTTTGTCTTCGACCTCAGCAATCCGCGACTGTGTTTCTAAGAGCTCCTGATGGGCAAGTTCCTGCATATCCTCATCCGGTTCCTTCAGCATGAGGGTCGCCTCTTCAGCGCGCTTTTGCAGAGCCATCAACTGATGAGCATATTTCACCACGGGAGTTAACTCCTTGAGCTCCTTCAGAAGTGGTGTGGAGAGTTCAGGTTTGGAAGCGATTTGCGGATCGGCCAGTTGCTGTTCCAGCTCCGCATAATGCGCTTGTATTTCTTGAAGCTTTTTAATCACGCTTGTCTATCCCCGATTGGGTATCTTCGGGCGGAGTGCATATTTTTTTGCGTGGGAATTTCAGCACAAAGCGGGTTCCGACTCCCACACGGCTCTTAACCTCCCATTTTACTTTGTATTTATCAAGTAGTTCCTTCGATGAGGAAAGCCCCAAACCGAGGCCGGAATCTTCTTGATCCTTACTGCGTTCACGCGAACTGACATACGGTTTGAAAATATCTTTAAGGAAATGCTCCGGTATTCCAATGCCCCGGTCCTCCACTTCAAGCCAGATGTTTTTCGCATTTTGGCCTGTTCGTATCATAAGTTCGGGATTCTCCGTCTGAGCCATCGCACTGGCTGCATTCCGAAGCAAATTAATAAAACTGTGGCTGAAATCATTGTAAATCCCATACAGCGGCGGCAGCTCCGTATCCAATTGAGTATGGCAAACCACTCGCGACTGTAGAAGCGGATCCGCTCCCATCATCAATCGCAATTCTTCACGAATCAGTGCGTTCAAATCGAAACCGGTAACTTCTTTGGCGAGACCGCGCCGTGAAACCCGAAGTAGATTCGCAAAATCAGAATGAATCCGCTGACACTGTTCGGAAATGATAGCGAGGTCTTTCAAATGCACATTTTCTTTTTGTAAGGTCTCCAACGCTGCTAAAACCGGAGCAAGCTGATTGTTGACGTTGTGGACAATACTCTGAAGCGCTTTGCCAAGTTGCGCTTGACGCATTAGAAGGCGGTATTTTTCTTTGATTTCCTCTGAAAACTCGAGTTTTTCTGCAATGCTACTGATAAGTCTTAGAAAAAACTGAAAATCCGTCTTTAGGAATTGCTCCCGCTCCACGGATATGAACCAAGTGTCTGAGGGCAAGCTCTTCTTGGATGCTTCTTGAGGATTCAGGTAAACGGTTAAATGGTCTAATGTCTTGTTTTCAAATTCCTTTAGATCAACATTCTGACCATCTACTATGGTCAGGAAAGCTTTCTCCTCTGATGGGAATGCTTTGATTTCTTTAAGCTTCCATTCGGAATGAGTCAGCGAAGATGCATGCGCGAGAAGATCGGATGCCGCTCGAATGAGCAACACATGCCTCTCTTTGATGCCTCTCGATGAAGCTTTACTCGATAACTTCTTTGAGGGAGTCATGTTAGGTACAATATAGTGATTTCTTTCGCCGAATTCAAGAATATTTTTCCCTCGATTCGGTAGGTTAAGTAGCGTTCTGGTTGTAAAAATTGCGTTTGTATCTTCGTGAGGCGAAACAAATCTCTTGCTTTTCGGTGGTTTATGTGCTATATTTTCGTTGCAGAGTTGCCTCTCAACATACTCTGTTCCTTTAGATGGGTCTCGAATATTTCTCGATTTCTCTTGCATTTCGAGAAGATATTTATTATCTTTGCTCGTTCACGAATGCAGACCCCCCTGACGGGGGGAAAAAATCAAGAAATTTCTTCATCCATTTTTGGAGGAACAAGCGATGTTGCGGAGAGGCACCTTGCTGCTTGTTTTTGCAGGACTTTTTGTACTATTTTGCGTCGGCTGGGCGCTGACGACACAGGCATTAGCGGACGGATCGAATCCTCCGATAGATGCTGAACAACGGGTTGTTCAGCAGGAGATTTCGGCGTTTAATCCGATACCTCCGCCACCACCTCCTCCCCCGAGGAACTAACCTGCCTAACTCGGGCAACTTAGAGGACGGTGGAAATGAGAAAGACGTCCTCCTATGGTTGCTCGGATCTACATCTTTTTGGTCGCAGCCCTAACCCTTGCAGCGGTATTTGTTGCAGGGAAATCTGGGTTTTCGGTTGAATCTTTAATCAATACCGTGCTATACGGTTTGTTATCGCTCTTGGCTGTGCTGGTCTTACAACGAGAACAGCATTTCAGGAGCGTTTTTTATCAAATGTGGTTCCTGTTTACAGGTTTCACACTTATCATTTCAATCCAAATATTTTCTGTACTTTTTACAAATCCCTATTTGCAGTCGGATATTTACGTTTATTCGTCGCAACTGCTACCGCTTCTTGTCTGTTGGACAATTGTATATGTCCTCATGGAATATATCTTCGTGGAGTGGTCGCCTTTAAAGAGAATGCTGTTGACACTGGCGATTGTTTTGCCGGTCTGGCTTGTCGCATTTTTCCCGTATTACATTGATCCACGTGCTTTGGCGTTGGCTCCACAGGCGAGTAATCCTCTGCTCTACTACCATCCCCTGTATGTCAGAGCGGTTTACGTCAACTTCCTGTCCTTATCCGCGGTCGGCACCTTTTTTGTAATCAAGCTCAGTTCCGATAAAGCAACCGCGGTCTATGTGGATACGTTAATGTTTTGGTTTAGCTTGTTCGTGATATTTGAAATTCTTTATAACTTTGCAAATGCGACGAATTTTTCGATTTTTACGATTTCGCAGTATGCGGCGATGGGTACGCTTCTTTTGATCGCAGGCACGTTCGTCATGAGACTCCGTTTTTTGTCTCAAGCCGCAGGAGCATTTTATGAATCCCAAATTCTTTCTGCTGTTCCATTTGTTGGCCGTCGCGCTGGTTTTTTTGATCGCTTTATTCGCGGGAATTTCTTTAATTCGAAAAAGATTACGAAGCGGTTATTCCTTGACACACCACAAGGAAAAGTCTCCCTCCGAAACCCCCGAGGCGGATCCGGAAAAGCAGACTCCTACCAAACAATCTCTCGAAGAAGAGACATAGGAAATACAACCTTTAACAACCTAACTCATGCGCAAAGAGGTTCCGAAAATGGCGAAGAATAACAAAAAACATCGCTACGCTTATGATACTTTAATTGCTCACAGCCGTGCGATGCAAAGCTTGATGGAAAAGATTAGGAAGTGTGCCGGATCGGACAGTGCTGTTTTCATCACCGGTGAAACAGGTACCGGCAAGTCCCTCGTGGCTCGTGTGATTCACCATAACAGCCCGAGAGCAGACAAACCTTTCGTCAGCATCAATTGCGCAGCGGTTACGCCGGATCAGGTCGAATATATCTTCTATGGAGATGATTTCTATAACCGGCCTGGAAAATTCGAAGAAGCCGCTGGGGGAACGGTCTTTCTCGAAGAAGTGAATGAACTTACTCCAATTGCTCAGCATAAATTGCTTCAAATTCTCGAAGAAGGATATGTCGAACGACGGTCGGGCGGTCGGCGGATTCCCAATGATTTTCGCATTATCTCCACCTCATCGAACTTTCAAGAGAACGACGAAAAACCTGCGTTCCATCAGGATCTGTTTTATCAACTGAATACCTTGCCCATCAGCGTGCCGCCGCTGAAACAACGCATGGAAGATGTCCCGTTTCTCGCGAGCATCTTCTTGGAAGAATTCTGTGAGCGCGAACAGATCGCAAAACCGGTGATTCCCTATCACTACATGGAACTGCTCATGAAAGTAAACTGGCAGGGAAATGCGCGACAAATGCGTAACCATGTCGAAAGCGTCATGGTGCTTTCGGATGGGGAATTCGATCCGGAGATTATCCATTCACAATTCCAAGTGGAACGTGCGGGAGATCCCAGCACGTTTCTCAAGGGTCTCTACGAAAAAATCTTCCGCGGCGAACCGGTTCGGTTGGATTCCGTCTTGGGCGAAATCGAATTTGCGCTGGTGAAAAAATCGCTGGAAGTCACCGACGGAAATCAATCCCGTGCGGCTAAAATCGTCGGCCTGAACGAGCAAAAGATTCGCCGCGTCATGACGAAACATGGTTTGAAACTAAAACGCGAGCGCGGCAAATAACAAACGACAAGCATGTCTTGATATAACAAAGCCCCGGCCATCGTCGGGGCTTTGTTATGTCCATCCCATTTCAGGAAAGCAACTATTTCTTCGGTTCTAAAAACGCCACAGGTAATATCATCTCTTCCATAGAAATTCCGCCGTGCTGGAACGAGTCTTTATAAAGACTCACGTACTTATGGAAATTCGTGGGATAGATGAAATAGTAGGCTTCCTTGGCGAAGATATAATTCGCGTTGAGACCGCGTCGCGGCAGTCGGAATTTCTCCGGGCGACGGCAGATGACCGCATGTTTGCTGTCAACGCGAAGATTACGGCCATGCTTATAGCGCAGATTCGTGGACGCTTCTTTATCCGAAACAACCCGCGCACCTTTCAAACCGCGAATCGAACCGTGATCCGTGGTGATGATGACCAAAAAATCCTGCTGAGCGAATGCTTTCAGAATTTGGAATAACGACGAATGCTCGAACCACGCTTGAACGACACTGCGGTAAGCGGCTTCA
>CAZADO010000106.1:0-3124 GCA_964483885.1 uncultured Alphaproteobacteria bacterium
CGATCCCAACTTCAGTTCTATTCCCTGCCCATGCAGCGGGTGTCCCGCACGTCCCAATGTCAGCAATCCGAATCCGAGATACATCCGGTTAATTTTCACCGGAACGCCGCGCACGGCATAGACAAGTTCTCCATCTACCCAGACACTAATTTTATCAAGATTCCTCTCGTATTGAAGCGCGTACTTATGGCGTTCCTCACCCAAGAGCTTTTTCCATGCTTCGGCAACTGCCGCCAATGGCGTCTCATCTTTAGGGGCAAGACTCATGACGACAGCTCCCGCGAGCGTGCCGTTGCTCACCGCACCAAAAACAAAACCACTGTCGGCATCGCGCAGGAAAAGGCCTGCCATTGCATCGCGAAGAATCATAGACTCATTGTTGAAGCCGTGTACCCTAAATTCCGTTTCGACAGCCAGCATATCACTTTCGGACACATCAACCGGTTCCTTGCTGGTCACGAAATGCTTGAAGTCATCCATAAGCGATGTGTCGGCTTGGCGAGTAAACGGATTGACGCGCAGCATCGCTGTGCCGTCGCCAACCTCCACCTCTGCCGCTGGTTCTTCAAAACGGTACGCGTCCCCTTCAGGACTCGGTATTTCCAGAATCTCCCACGTATCACTTTGCAATTCTTCCGCCGACCAATCTTCAAAAATCATATCTGAATCCTATATTGATAACCGTTAGGGCTACGCCTCGACTGAAAACGTCTCTTTGAAATCTTCCGTAAGCTTTTTAAGCTGCGCTTCAAGTTCTTCATCCAATTTCTTTTTCGCAGTAATGGCTTTGAGAACCGCCACGCCATTCGATGCGAAATAGCGCATCATTTCGCTTTCGCAGCGTTTCATTTGACCGAGCGGAACATCATCGAAATAACCGTGCGTGGCCGCCCATAACATCGCCACCTGATTCTCCATCGGCCATGGGGCATATTGTTCCTGCTTGAGGACTTCCACGAGTCGCTCGCCGCGAGTAAGCTGTGCTTGGGTTGCTTTATCAAGTTCCGAACCGAATTTGGCGAATGCCGCGAGTTCTCGATACTGCGCCAAATCCAATCGCAGTGAGCCTCCCACCTGCCGCATCGCTCGAGCCTGCGCGTTTCCACCGACACGCGAAACGGAAATGCCGACGTTGATTGCCGGACGAATTCCCGAATAGAAAAGCTCGGTCTCCAGAAATATTTGACCGTCAGTAATCGAAATGACGTTCGTGGGAATATACGCGGAGACATCGCCCGCCTGTGTCTCGATAATCGGCAGCGCCGTTAAACTTCCGCCACCAAGACTGTCAGCGAGTTTCGCTGCACGTTCCAGAAGCCGCGAATGCAAATAAAAAATATCGCCTGGATAGGCTTCTCGCCCCGGCGGTCTTCGCAGCAGCAGCGACAACTGCCGGTACGCCCATGCGTGCTTTGTTAAATCGTCATAGATACACAGCGCATGTCGCCCGTTGTCACGGAAGTATTCGCCGATGGCCGCTCCTGAATATGGCGCCAAGAATTGAATCGGAGCCGGTTCCGCCGCCGTCGATGAAACAATAATCGTATGCTTCATCGCTCCCGCGTCTTCAAGTGTCTTGATGACCTGTGCAACGGTCGAACCTTTCTGACCGATGGCGACATAGATACAGACAACATCCGAGTCTTTCTGATTGATAATCGCATCAACGGCGATAGCGGTTTTGCCGGTTTGACGGTCGCCGATAATCAACTCGCGCTGACCTCGCCCGATAGGAATCATCGTATCGACTGCTTTCAAGCCGGTCTGCAGTGGTTCCTTCACAGGCTGGCGCGTAATCACACCTGTGGCTTTGCGTTCGACAGGATTAAAGTGCTTGGCGTTAATCGGCCCTTTCCCATCCAAGGGAAATCCGAGGGGATTAATCACGCGGCCCAAAAGCTCGTCTCCGACGGGCACTTCGACGATGCGTCCCGTGCGTTTGACCTCATCGCCTTCTTTAATGAGCGCGTCCGAACCAAAGAGCACAACGCCGACGTTGTCCTCTTCAAGGTTCAACGCCATGCCGTACACCTCATTGGGGAACTCGACGAGCTCAACGGCCATCACTTTTTCAAGGCCGTAAACACGGGCAATCCCGTCACCGACATAAATCACCTGACCGATTTCATCGACCGCCGTTTCGGCGCGGAAGCCGGCAATTTGTTCTTTTAGAATACTGGTGATTTCTTCAGGTCGTATATTCATTTCGTCTCCGAATTATCAGGATTATGCCATCGTCTGGCCATAAATCCCTTCAGGACATTTAATGTATGATTCCCGGCGGCAAGCTCTATGTTGCCGCGAGCGATTGACGCATTTCCAAAAGCTTTCGCCGGAGGGAACTGTCTTCGATTTTGTCAGGCCACCGAACTCGCATCCCACCAATGAGCGCGGCATCCACTTCCCATGTCACCACAGGATTTTTCTCTGTCCGTGCTTTCAGGTAGTGCGAGATAGTCTCTTTCATGCGAGTATCCGCTTCCGACGCGGTCGTGACCGTCACTGGCACTTCATGTTGCTGTTCCTGCCAAAGCATATCGAACATGCGGATAACATCCGGGAGAATTCCGATACGTCTTTTCACCAGCAGGAGCTCAAGAAGACGCAGCGATAGTTCGCTTATACTCTCGCTGAAGGCGCTCTTGATAAGCTCTCGCTTCCGCGCCATCCCCATCGCCGGAGCAGACAACACATCGATGAGTGCGGGCGTGGCGACAAGCACATCGCCCAACAGCTCTACGTCCGCGCGAACCTGTTCGAGTACGCTTTGCTCCGCGGCGACTTCAAAAAGCGCGCGCGTATAGCGTCCGACCAGTGGCCCCGAGTGCATCAGGAGTCTCCTCCGAGGCTCTCTTGAATCAAGCGCTCATGATCCTCGCGTGTGATGACGCGTCCCAAGAGCTTCGATGAAGCTTGAGCGGTTAAATCCGCCACTTCGTCCCGCAGCCGTTTTCGAGCGGCTTCTTCTTCGCGGCCGATTTCAGATTTCGCGCGGTCAATCATTTGCTGCGTTTCTTCGCGCGTCTTCTGAAGGCTCTCGTCGTTCATGCGCGCTCCGGCTTCCTGAGCTTCCTGAATGATCTTCGACGCTTCCTTTTTCGCACCCGCAATCTTTTGCTTGTGT
>CAZADO010000107.1:0-18952 GCA_964483885.1 uncultured Alphaproteobacteria bacterium
TGCAGTTTATAGTTGCGTTGCTTCCGGCGGCGTCTTTGACTGATGAGACTGCGCGATAATATTGGTGTTCTCGGCTATACGGAAAAGAACGATAATAATTTCCATATAGACGCGGATGCAAATCACCGCCACCAAAAAAGCAATCGGCCCGATAATCAGAAGTGACAATGCGCCAAATGCCGCAGACTTCGCAAAAGCAGCGACGATGAAAATAATCGTCCCAATGCCAGCAGCGATAATGAGCAAAATGTACAACAACCGGATCATCTTTGAGGTGATGAAATCCGTGAAGGTGAAGTCAAAAAGCGCTCCGAAGAATCCTTTGGGCTGCTCCATGATATCCTCCTTGGTTTAGGAATGAAAGGAAAAACTGTTTTTTGGGGAATTTTGTTCCGAGCACGCAACGCCGCGCCGCGGCAAGTAAATATTATCTATTCTTCTGTTCGGTCTCTCCCGTCATCGGGACGAAAACAACGGGAATCAGTGTGTCTGCAAGCATTGTGCCCTCGTCGGTTTTCCGGTATCGGAGAAGGTTCTGCACGCCAAACTCCGGCCCTACGGGCGCAACCAGATACCCTCCGGGCTTGAGCTGTTCGAAAAGCGTCTGCGGCACTTTTTCCGGAGCGGCCGTAATAATGATGGCATCAAACGGAGCTTCCTCAGGCCACCCGAAATAGCCATCCCCCTCGCGGGTATGCACTTGAGGAAATCCCGTTTCTTCAAGGTTTTGCCGTGCACGTTTGGCGAGCTCAGAAACGATTTCAATCGTATAGACGTCGCAGCCGATTTGCGCCAGCACCGCCGCGGCGTAGCCTGAACCGGTTCCAATCTCCAGCACTTTTTCGTTCCCTTTGAGCCGCAAAGCCTCAGTCATATAAGCAACGATATAGGGCTGTGAGATGGTTTGACCTTCTCCTATCGGTAGAGCGTTATCCTCATAAGCCCGCCGCTGAATCTTTGCGGGGACGAACCGATGCCTCTCCACAACCCGCATCGCCTCTAAAACACGAGTATCTTCAATGCCCCGTGGGATGAGTTGCCTCTCAACCATCAGGGAGCGCAGCAAGTCCGGATTCCACTTCATGGATCCCTCCGATATTCCCACTCTCCACACCGCAAGAAGGCTCAATCCGATGACGCTGAATAAGGCAGCGGCGTAGTTTCTTCGTTTGCACGAGCTTCCAAACATAACCAGACAATCTCCAAAGTGCACATCCCACGTAATGGGTACGGCGCATCAATCGATATGCTTCTCCTTTAAACTACAGAACTTTGCCTTAAAAAACAAGCCCTCCGAAAACATGTCGAGGATTTATAATCAGGTCGTGAAGAGAACACAAATCTGAATGTAAGAAAAACTAACTGCTCTGTGTTGATTTCCTTTCTTTATCAAAGTACAATCCGCAGACCACTATGAGCGTTTTCTGAGTAATGAAATTTGCAAAGAAAACTCAAACCGTTCAGCAGCTTTAACTTCGGCAGAATGCGAGAGGGAGGATGCTAAAAGGATACATGCGTGGAAATATAAAAACATTTTGGGTCAGTACCTATTAATAAGGATCCATAAAAGAGGTAGATGCCGCCATTTCGGGACTATAATGTTGCGCAATTACCACAATAACAAAACATTACTCAATGGATAAACCTTTCAAGACAAATTGAATCACTGGATTTACAAAAATTAAAGTTTTGCAAATGAATTCCCGATACTACAAGTGAAACGAAAGCAGCATCACTGTATATCGAAATTTTACTGACAGTAGGAGGTTTCACCATGCCAAAGGTAAAAGGGGTGCGAGGTCCAAAAGCCTTTTCCATCGGACAAGTTAATGCCATTACCGGCATCCCCAAACCCACATTGCGCTACTGGGAAAAGGAATTCGGGGATTACCTCGATCCTGGCCGAACGACCGGGAATCAGCGGCGATATGATGAAAACAGTATCGCCAAAATCGAGAAGATCAACTATTTGGTCAAGGTTCAGGGGTACACGATTGATGGAGCGAAGCGACAGCTCGACAAATTGGAACAAGTGGGAACAACCGATCCGGCTTCGCAGGATCCCATTGCCGAACTGGCGCGTGCTATGTCGGATTATCTTTTGAAGAAAAGCAGTTAACAGGGATTATCGATATCCCCACTTGTAATGGAGGATAAATACCATGAGCACACGGATAAACCATAACCTTCTTTCGCTCACCGCTCAACGATCACTTTGGTCAACTCAGTTGGACCTTGACCGATCCGTTCAGCGCTTGAGTTCCGGCCTTCGGATTAATTACGCATGGGATGATCCAACCGGCCTCGGAATTTCGGAACGATTACGAGCTTCAATTTCGGCCATGCAAGAAGCAGAGAAAAACGCGAATTATAACATCAACATGCTGCAAACAGCGGAAGGAGCGTTGGGTGTCATTGACGAGAAGCTCATTCGCATGCGCGCCATCGCTGTTCAAGCCGCCAACGGAATCCTGACGACGTTGGATCGCCAGATTGCTAATGTGGAATTCCAGCAGTTGAAATCAGAAGTCGACCGAATCGCCCAGGTGACCAATTACAACGGCTTTTACCTGCTCGACGGCAGCCGCGCATCTTCCACGTTGTCCACGGATTCAACGATGGCGCTGGGCTACAATTACGTTGGTACAGCGGGAGACAGCAATTCCATCAAGTTCCATATTGGCGCCAACAACACCATTGGCAATGATTTTTACTACATCAATCTTGCCGGCATGACGTCTTCTTCATTGGGGCTTGACGGACTGCAGGTCTCGAACACCGCTGCTGCGCAAGAGGCGATCGATACGATTATCAATGCGATTAATTCCAAAGACATCGAGCGCACCTTCATCGGCGCTCTCGTCACACGTCTGCAAAATACTATTCTGGAGCTGAAAATCTCGCAGGAATCGGCGACAAATTCCGAGAGCACGATTCGTGACGCGGATTTTGCCTCAGAGATGTCGGCGTTCACACGGGCGCAGATATTGATGCAGACTGGTGTCGCTATGTTGACCCAAGCCAACATGCAGCCACAGACAATTGCGCAATTGGTCGGATAATCGCCGATCATGAAACTGAAAATCGAAAAACTCGCTGGGCTCTTTGAACAACTCCTTGAACTTTCGAAGAAGCAGATGGAGGCGCTGGACCGGCAGGCATTCCGAGACATCGAGAAGCTTCTCGATGCAAAAGAGAAAGCCTTGAAAAGTGCCGGAGAGCTTTTGAATCAACTTTCGGACATGGGGATTTCTATCATGAATCCCAAAACATATCCGGATGATCCCGAGCTCCGCTCCCGGCTTTCGTATGCCGCAACGCAAGTTCGTCGGTTCGAAGCGCATGAAAAGCATGTCGCCTCGCAGGTGAATAGTCTGCAAGGCGACGTATCGCAGCAGCTTCATTCCCTGCATCGCCGTCGCAAAAGTCTGGCCGGGTATGCACCTCGTCCGACAGGCAAACATCTTCTAAGCGCATTAGGGTAACATAAGCATGTGCGGAATCGCTGGACAATATTGTATCGAACCGGAAGCAACGCTCTCGCCGCTTACACTTCAACAACAGAGCGAAGCCATCCGCCATCGGGGTCCGGATGAAGAAGGACATTGGACAAATACGGTTATAGCCATGGCGCATCGCCGTTTGGCGATTCAGGATTTTTCCGGCGGCAGCCAACCGATGACGGGTTCAAATGATACGGTATTGAACTACAACGGCGAAATCTACAACCATCAGGAACTTCGAACAGAGCTTGAAGTTCGAGGACATCGTTTTCAAACTCGCAGCGATCCTGAAGTACTTCTTGCCGCTTATAATGAATGGGGCTCTGATGCCTGGCGACGATTGAATGGGATGTTCGCGTTCGCTCTCTGGGACGGGAAAAGACAATCGTTTCATCTTGTCCGCGACCGACTCGGTATCAAACCACTTTATTACTCTTTAAAGGAAGGTTCACTCTATTTTGCGAGCGAACCATCCGCCCTGCTGCGCTGTCCCGGTGTCAGCCGCGCTATCGAACCTCAAGCGCTCTTGAATTTTTTATTATATTTCCAGCCTGTTTCCGGCTCTCAAACTCTTTTAAGCGATATTCAAATGCTGGAACCGGGATGCGCTCTGACAGTGGATGCATCACACACAAACAAGAGCCAATGGTGGAAACCGGAAGCGACTTCATTCAGTATGGATCGGTCCCTCGACGAAACAGCCATACGCGGACGAATTCGCTATCTGCTTCAGGCCGCCGTTCAACGTCAGATAAGTGCCGACGTACCGGTGGGAGCTTGTCTTTCCGGAGGCTTAGACAGCACGATTTTAACGGGGCTCTTCTCGCAAATGGCGCCAGAGAAGCCGCCGACTTACACAATCTGCCTCGAAGGAGACGAAGAGGAAGCCGGGTTTGCAACACTGGCGGCGAACCATTTCGGAACACGCCACAAGAATTTCACGATAAGCGCTGATGAATTCTTTCGAGGGATGGAGGAATTAACGTCTATCCGGAATTTGCCTCTGATTGTCCCCAATGAAGTGCTGATTTACTTACTTGCACAGCGCATGGCTTCGGAAGTAAAAGTGGCGCTAATGGGTGAAGGAGCCGATGAGCTTTTTGGTGGCTATACTCATGTTTTGTCAGCCGTTGAAGCAAAAGAGCCTCATAGCGGCTCATCTCAGGAAAACGAATGGACCTTCCTTTTATCTTTATACCAATGGTTTTCCAAGGATGAGCTGCAATCTCTTTTGATTCCTGAACTTGCGAAGCTACTTACATTAAGTTCCGAAAATTCCCTGTTAGGAGATACTTTTAGCAATATTAAAGATAACAATCTGTTAGGCAAGGCTTTTCTTTTTTTGGAATATCATCATCTTCCCGGATTGCTGGGTCGGTTGGATGGCGCGACGATGGCGGGTTCTGTGGAAGGGCGCGTTCCTTATACGGATGGAGAGCTGGTGGATTTTGTCCTTTCAATCCCTGATTCACTGAAATATCCTGGTAATTCAAAACCTGATAAGTACTTACTTCGGAAAACATTCGAAGACCTGATTCCAGCTCAGATTTTACGCCGGCCTAAAAAGGCTTTTCCGGTTTCTTTGCAGCTCCTTTTTCGGACACCCTCCGGACAGGCGGCTCATCGGAGGATTCAGAATTCTGGAGCTTTATCTCGCTTTTTTGACATGCAAGCTCTTAAAAAATACATGAATACAAATAGAGGCCCCGGCTATAACTTGCAACTCTGGAAGCTTCTCAGCTTAGTGATGTTTCTGGAGGCAAACATGTAACCCGGTAATTCGCGTACTTTCTACCTCCGAGGTAAAACTCAAGTTCTCGTTGGTCAAGCCGATAAATCAGATGAAAACCACACGCTATTCTTGGCCGGTTTAAATTTATCGTCTTTAAAAAACAAGGGTTAATAGTTAATTCCAATTCTCTCGGAGGAGGATGATCAATGAGTACGCGAATCAACCACAACATTCTGTCACTCTCGAGCCAACGTGCCATCTGGAGTACACAACTCGATTTGGACAGAGCAGTTCAGCGACTTTCGTCCGGACTGCGCATTAACTACGCCTGGGATGATCCTGCAGGTTTGGGCATCTCAGAGCGGCTACGAGCTTCGATTGTTGGCATGCAGGAAGCGCAAAAGAATGCGAACTATAATGTAAACATGCTGCAAACCGCAGAGGGAGCTCTGGGCGTTATTGATGAAAAGCTGGTACGGATGCGGGCGATTGCTGTACAAGCCGCGAATGGTATTCTGACGACGTTGGATCGGCAGATTGCCAATGTTGAGTTCCAGCAATTGAAATCCGAAGTGGATCGTATCGCCAATGTGACAAACTACAACGGATTCAAACTCATTGACGGTTCTCGCGCAGCCGCGACTGCAAGCACAGACAGCACGATGGCTCTGGGCTTCAATATGGTCAGCACGGCAGCCAGTGCCGGCGGGATTAAGTTCCACATCGGTGAGAACAATGTCATCGGCCAGGACTACTACTACATTAATTTGGGCGGGATGACCTCTTCGGCTCTTGGACTCGACGGCCTTCAAGTTTCAACCACAGCCGCGGCTCAGACAGCCGTCGAAAACCTTATGACCGCCATTAATACGAAGGACGTCGAACGAACGTTCATTGGCAGTATGGTTGAACGTCTGCAAAACACGATTCTGAATCTGCAGATCTCTGAAGAAAACGCAACCGCGTCTGAATCGACAATTCGCGATGCTGACTTTGCCGCTGAAATGTCGGCGTTCACGCGGGCGCAGATTCTGATGCAGACCGGTATTTCGATGCTCGCTCAGGCGAACATGCTGCCGCAGACGATTGCACAGCTTGTCGGCTAAAAACCTCTAACGGGACTCCTTACAAAAGTGGCTACAGTGCGTAGCAACCTATTGGTTCCGGAAGAGGCGCACGAATCACTTTTGTAAGGAGTTACCATGGCAGGAACCGCACAAGTCACCGGCTTGGCCTCGGGGATTGACTGGGAGACAACCATCGCCCAGCTCATGTCCATCGAGCAACGACCGGTGACCCTATTACAAGGGCGCAAACAAGAGCTTCAACAGAAGCTCAGCCTCTGGGCGAGTCTGCAAGCAAAGGTGCTGGGGCTTCAGTCCGCCTGCGAGGGCATGGATACCCGAGGCGAATTTGCGGTCAAATCAGTAAATTCATCGAACTCCTCGATTGTCAGCGTCACTGCGGAAGCCGGCGCGGAGCCGGGGAATCATTCGATTCGAGTTCTTGGACTTGCTCGTGCCCACAAAATCGCCGGACAGGGATGGACGGATAAAAATTCCACCGGCGTTGGGGACAGCGGGGGCGACCTCGTTATCGGAGTCGGAGACGAAACCATCACAATCGATGACGGTGATCTTTCAGCTTCGACGACACTGGAACAAATGCGGGACCTGATTAACAACGACCCTGACAACGATGGTCTGGTAACCGCAACCATCCTGAACGATGGTTCGAGCACGGATCCGTACCGTTTGGTATTAACGGCGGATTCTACCGGCACAGAAAATACCATTTCGATCTCCTCCAATCCGACGAATTTAAACTTTGCCACTTCAGCCATTGACGATGTAGAGCTCGCCACTGGCTGGAGTGGCACTTCGACTCCTGCCGTTGGCGGCAGCGCCAGCTATACGGGGTCCACAAATAAAACCTTCACCTTCACGGTTTCCGGCTCCGGAACTCAAACCATCGCAACGGATTCCATTGACATTGACTGGGTGGACAGTGAAGGCAACAGCGGTACGATCAATGTTCCCAATGGATACGGCGGTGAAGAAATCACCGTCGCCGAAGGTGTAACACTGACTTTCGACGCGGGTACTCTTGAAGGCGGAGAAATCTTCAGCCTCGATGTCTTTCATCCCTCATTGGTCAGCGCTCAGGATGCCGAAATTCAGATTGATGGTATCTACATGACGAAATCGTCTAATACCATCAGCGACGTTTTAGCAGGTGTAACGTTATCGCTGCTGAGCGCCGACGACACCGAAACGGTCGATATTACTATCAGCAATGACACAGCGGGAGTGAAAGCGAAAGTTCAGGCATTTGTCGACGCCTACAACACTCTGATAGGTGAAGTCGCCACCTACTCTTCTTATGATGAAGAAAACGAGGTCGCCGCGCCGCTTTTAGGAGACGGGAATCTCTCAAGCCTCCGAAGTGATTTCGGTTCGATTATCGCCGGCGGAATTCCCGGTCTTCCGGATGACGCGCTGTTGACAACGCTGGCACAGCTTGGCATCAAATCCGGCGCCAACGGCCTGTTGACCATCGACGATTCCAAGCTTACGGATGCCATAGATGAACGTTTTGATGATGTGGTGGATCTCTTCTGCGAGAGCTTCACGTCCGATGACTCGAAAGTCTTCTATCAGTCTCGTACGGAGGCGACACAAGGGGGCACCTATACCGTCGATTTTACCTATGACGCCGATGGAAACATCACATCCGCTCAAATCAATGGTGTTGATGCGACGATTGAGGGTATGTTTATTGTCGGCGCTGAAAACACGGCGATGGAAGGAATGCGACTTGGATTTACCCATCCGGGCACGGGAGCCGGAAGCGTCAGCACGACGGTACGTTTGGGATTAGGTGCCGCCGCGCTAATGGGAAATCAGGCGATTCTGACAATGGCCGAAGACACCGGAGATGCTTATTTTGCTGAAGACGCTCTCAATACATCGATCGAGAGCATTGACAATCAGATTGAATCTTGGGAAGCGCGTCTGGAAAGAACCGAAGAACAACTTCGGCGTCAATTCACACAACTTGAAGTCCTCCTGTCACAACTCCAGTCTCAAAGCAGTTATCTTTCCAGTGTTCTTTAACAGAGGATGCTCATGAAATTGAATACACCGTCTGCACATTACAAGAGAAAAGATGCTGAAACCGCCAGTCAACCGGCGCTTATCCTGATGACCTACGACGCCGCTCTGCGCTTCGTCAAAGAGGCTCAGCAGTTTATGAAGAACGGCAAGATCCCCGAAAAAGGACAGGCCATCGATTCTGCTTTTTCCTGTGTAGCCGAACTTCGCCGGGCACTGGATATGGAACGCGGAGGCGATATCGCCAACTCGCTTTTTTCCATGTATAATTATATGACCGACCAAATCACACGCGCGAATTTCGCGAACGATCCCGCTCAGTTGGAACCGGTCAAGGAATCTTTGGCCACCTTGCGGAAAGGTTGGCAGGAAGTGATTGACAAACTGCAGGAAGAGGGACAATTGGCACAGTATGAAACGCCGCAATCTCCCGGACTTCTTGTTCGATAACCGCTGTACTTCGAAATGTTCAAACATGGCATAACACTTGCTCTGTTATTATATGATTAAAAAACCACGTTGGGAGCTTTCTTCAGATGAGAATCGATCCACTACAAAACATTCACAACCGGCTTCATCCCCAGAAACTACAGGAAGATACGGAGAAAAAGGCACCTGAAAAACCGCCGAACATCTCGCGGGATTCTGATGAGGTCACCTTGTCGGAAAATATGAAGGATCAGCGCCGACTGCGCTCCTTGGCAGCTTCTGAATCTGTTGAAAATAAAGGGATTACAGAAGAGCGACGAGCTCTGATCCAGCAACGTATTTCATCCGGCTATTATTCACAATCTGACGTCGAGCGCGAGACCGGTGAAAAAATGATGCAATTCCTCTTCCGCTGACGTGTAGAAAAACGCCGATAATGGGTAATTCTTGACCTATCCCATTAAAATATCCTTTATCATGTTTCACCGAAAAAACAGGCGCTACCCCGCAGTGGTAGAAGCGCCTTTTTTTTGTTCCTTGGTATAGATATTGCCGAATACATTCTGGATAGAAGGAAAACCACAACAGGGGTCATGATTCTTGCATACGCAAGAGCAGCGGTGGTTTGAAAAACGATAACTAAATTCCAGAATGTGCTATTGTGAAATCACGTATTCTTGTAATTGATGACGAAGAAGAAATCTGCCAACTCCTTCAAGTTGCGTTGGAAATGGCAGGTTATCAGGTCAGCTACAGCACCTCAGCGGTTAAAGCGCTTGAAATGGCTCGTGAAGAATCCTTTGATCTCGCGATAACCGACATGGTGATGCCGAAAATGGACGGATTTGTCGTCCTGCAGGAATTGCAGGAAAGCAATCCGGAGATTTTCGCTATCGTCATTACGGGACTTCAGTCAGGGGACCTGTTTAAGAAAGCTCTGGACGCAGGCGCTTTCGCTGTGCTTTCGAAACCGTTCACGCTCGCGGACATCACGGAACTTATCGACCTGGGAAATTCGATTCGTCGCCCTGCGCCATCTTTTCAGATTTTGAGTCCTTATCTGCATCAGACGACCGAATTCCATGTGCCGACAGCGCTGGCTTCCACGATGGCCATTCCCGCCTATATGCGGGATTTGGCTCGCGCACTGGATTTTCCTCGCATCGTCAGTGATCGAAATATTCCCCTGACCGTGCACGAATTGATTCAGAACAGTATCATCCACGGAAATCAGAATCGCGAGAACACCTGCATAAGTGTTCGCGCTTTCTTTTCGCCGCAGGTGCTGACGATAGAAATCGAAGATGAAGGAGACGGTTTCAATCCGAGGCAAATCGGCGAAATGCAGCCGGAATACTTTTCAAAAGACCGGGGAGGAAAAGGGCTTTTTCTGATTCGGTGGTTCTCGGATGACGTGTGCTATGAAAAAGGCGGGCGTTTAGCTCGGGTGACGTTTCAAGCTATTCGACAACCGAAAGAAGAAACGCTGCACCATGCAACACCTGTCGGTTTATGATGTTGATGTGTGACAGGCTGTTTCTAAGGAATTAAACAGACAGCATGCGAAAATTGCAGACTATCTATATCGAAACGTTTCCGGAAAAACTCGCGGCTCTCGAACAGTATCTCGCAGAAAATGACTGGATTAAAATCGAACGTTTCGGGCATCAGTTGAAAGGATCGGGCAAAGCATACGGCTTCTCTGAAATTTCTGATTTGGGAACGAAAATCGAAGAGTGTGCTGATATACATGATGGTTCAGTCGCCCGCGCACTCCAGACTGAATTTCAAACCGCCATGACGGAAATTTTGCATCAGCAATAGGAAAAATACGATGGACAATAAGGAACAACTCCCTACGATACTGGTTGTGAATGACGATTCGGATCTGCTGAAGCTGATGGCGGCGCAAATATCGAGTCTTGGCGGGATACATGTCGTTCAGGCTTCGAATGGCGAAGAAGCCATCCGTTTGCTGGATGAGTGCACTCCCACTGCGATTTTCTGCGATATCAATATGCCCCGATTGAATGGATTTCAACTCTGCCAGATTCTGAAAACTTCCGAATTCTCGGCATTAAATCACATTCCCATCGTACTAACCTCGGCGACCTATCGGGATGTTGTCGCGGAGCGAGTCGCTCGGGATGTGGGAGCTTATGCTTATCTGCAGCAGCCTCACGAGGAAGCTGATCTTCTGCGTTTAGTCCGGCTCACCATCGGGTTGGAAAAGAATCTCGATGATAACCCGTCTATCCTCAAGTATCGAGGGACGGTTGCCGTGATTGATGATGATCCGGATATTTTAACCTTCCTTTCGGAAGTCCTGATGGCGGATTCGTGGCGAGTGCTCACCGCGTCTTCCGGCAAGGAAGGGATGCGGTTGCTGCAGGATGACCGGGTGCAGATTATCTTTCTGGACTATCAGATTCCTGATATCAGCGGTCGGGATATTTTAGCCCATATCCGGCGCAAATATTCTGACCGGGTTGTGATTATGATGACGGGACATGGCAGCGAGGAAATCGTTGTTGACCTCATCCGAGCCGGAGCCGACGATTATGTGCGCAAGCCTTTCGAGGCGTCCGATGTTCAGAACGCCTGCCGGAGAGCTCATGGCAAATTTTCCTTTCTCCGCATCCATGCTCAATTTCAAGAAAAAATTGACCGGTTGAAAGAGATTGGAACGTATCTGGATCACCTGATTGCTCACAGTGAGGAAAGCATTTTCTCCTGTGACGTTATCGGCCGTGTTCGCATCTGGAATCAGGCTGCCCGGCGAATCTATGGCTATTCCGCCGCGGAGATTCAGGGTAAGATTGTCGATGAATATTTAGACCCTCCCGGACAGACACGCAAAGCCACAGATGTGGTGAACATCCTTCAGGAACGAGGAGCGTTTACGGACAAGGAAATCTGGCGAAAGCGAAAAGATGAAACGGTGTTTCCTGTCACGGCAACCTACTCTCCGATTACAAATCCGCACGGCTCTCTTATCGGATTTTCGGTTATCGAACATGATATGACCGCCGCGAAAAGATTGGAAGAAGAGTTGATTAAAAGCGAGCGGCTCAGTGCGATTACTCAACTCGCCGTAACCACCAATGATCAGGTGAATACTCCTCTCGGAGTTATTCTGGGTTATGCGCAGTTCCTGCAGCGAAAAATCGATGCGCTTCCCGTCGAGGATGTTCATGCGCTTCAGACGATTGAAAAGCAGGTGCTTAAAATCAAGGACATTATGAATCAGTTAAAACGACTTTCCGAACCGATGGTCAAAAAATATTCCATCGAGGGTGTAGAAATGCTGGACTTGATTCATTCGAAATAGACAACGTACGATGAATAAAAAACTATCCTGATAAATCGAATAGGTGCATCGTGGAAAAATCAAAAAAGAGAGTACTGGTTGTCGATGATGATGAGGTGATTCGGGATTTGCTGATTAATTTCTTGAAGTTTTCCGGCTACGAGGGCATCGGAGCGCCGAATGGCCAGAAAGCGATGGAAATTGTGCTTTCCGAAACACCAAGCCTCGTCATCAGTGACATTCACATGCCGCTTATGAACGGCTTTCAACTCCTGCGTGCTATCAAGCGGATCAATTCGGATTTGCCGGTCATCTTCATCACAGGATTCGCTCATTTTCGAAGGTTTTTCTCCGATAACACGGCGCGAGCTGATGGTTTTTTGGAAAAACCCTTCTCGCTTGAAGCATTGGACACATTGGTCAAAAAATTCGTTTAGAAAAGAAAAAACATGGTGTCCATGAAAATTCTGCTTGTGGATGACTCTCCGACAATGCGGCGCATCCTGCAAAATAGTCTGAAGCAATTAGGCTATGAGGATGTCAGCGAAGCGGAAAACGGCCGAGAAGCTCTGAGCAAGCTGCACACGGATCAATACAATTTCATCGTTACCGACTGGAACATGCCGGAAATGGATGGCCTAACCTTCGTGAAGACCATAAAAGAAGAGAGTGAATTCGCATCGATTCCTATTCTGATGGTTACCACTCGCTCCCAACAGGAAGACGTTATTGAAGCGATGCGAGCCGGTGTCAATAACTATGTTATCAAACCGTTCACTCCACAAGTTCTAAAACAAAAAATCGACGCAATTTTGGCGCAATAATGAATGATAAGAACCTCAGTACCTCATCGACTCCTGCCGTAGAGGCGACAAAGACGGCCCAAATTTCCAGCGATTTCGCTGACGCTCTTTGTATTCTGGATCGGCTAGAGTCTCTCCAAAGTTTTTCCGGATCTCACTCTGAGGAAACTCCCGAATCTTGGTCGGAAATCTATAAGCACTTCCAAACAGAGCTGGGGATTCTCTGTCATGACGTTCAGCAATCGTTCGAGCACTTGAAGCAGGTGATTTCGAATATTCACGATGAGCGATCTCAGTGGGAGAACAAAAACGCGGGACTCATCCAGCAAACCGGGGAGCAACTGTATAAAGTCACGCAGACGACAGAGAATGCAACACAACAGATATTGGATGCTGTCGAGAAAGTCATAGCATTACAGTCGAATAACAGCCAGCAAGTCTCGGAACTTCTTACTGTAATGGAAAAAGACGCCGAGTCCATTTCTCCGGAAATTTTAATGAACACACTGAAGCAATTAGCCAGCGAGCTTGAAACGGAACAAATCAATACCTTTCAGATTATGGATTACCTCCAATTTCAGGATATAACAGCCCAACAAATCGAACAAGCCTACCAACTCTTAGGGGAAGCCGAAAAAAGACTCATCATGGTAGCACTAACCTTTAAATCAATCGACCCACAAGATTTAGAGGAAAGTCAGATTGTTGCGAAAATGCATGATCCAAACGCGGAGTATTCTCCTGCGGAGGAGAAGCAAAAACAAATTGATGCGCTTTTTGAGAAGTAATTCCCTCTTCGCCGACCTCCCACTTTTTTCTTGACATTATGCAATATATTATATAAATTTACCCTATGGGTCAAGCTCACCTTTTAATCATCGAGGACGAAGCAAACCTACGGAAGGTTATCCAGCGCTTTTTTGAAGTGTCCGGATACAAGGCTACCCTCGCCGCGGACGGCCAAGAAGGTCTGGCAAAGTTTGAAAACTCGCCGGATATCGACTTGGTTCTGGCGGATATCCGCCTGCCGAAGATGGATGGCCTCGAAGTCTTGAGCGAAATCAAGAAGCGCGATTCTTCTGTTCAGGTTATTTTGATGACGGGCTATTCCGAGAAGGAATTTGCCATCCAAGCTCTCCGTCTTGGAGCCGATGATTACGTCGAGAAGCCTTTTCAACTCGAGGATTTGAGTCATATCGTTCAGCGCGCTCTTGGACGACGGCGAGTGCAGGCTTTCTCGGCGCGCTGGCTGGGATTTCTGGAAAATCTTCCACTCGGCTTTGCCTGGTGTGATGATAACGGTACTGTGCAGGGCATCACTCATGACACCGAAGAACTCCTTGGGACATCGGAAATGACGCTGGTTGGCCAACCTATCTTCGAAGCACCCGGCTGTAAAACACTTCAACCGTGGTTTGCCGATGGATCCCCTCCTCGCTCTTCGCGCTGTGAAATGGAAATCGGTGAGCGATGGCTTTCTGTTTTTTGTACTCGATTCAACCCTCCGAAGAGTCCGTCTCAGATGCTGCTTTGTTTTTCCGATGTCACGGAACAAAAATCCATGGAGCGGGAACTACTCCGGATTACTCGGGAAATCGAAGATCGTGTGGACGAACGCACGCAAAGTTTGAAAACCGCTCTTGAATTCTCCGACCGACTGCTGGACACGACCGGCGTGCTAATCGCCTATTTTCCTTCGGACAGCAAACCATCCCGTTGGAACAAATTCTCGCAAAAGCTCAGCGGCTACCATGAACGGGAACTGCAGGAATCCGAACCATGCCGCCTTCTTTCGGCGAAAGAAAACGAGCATCTTGAGAAAATATTCCAGCCGTCCATGACGAAAGATATTTCGGACTATGTCGCGTCTATCCGAACGAAACGCGGCGAGATTCGCACGCTGAAATGGCAAACGAATCGCATCCGTCATCGAAAAAGAATCGTCGGTCATCTGGTGCTGGGCATTGACATCACCGACCAAAAACACCTCGAAGCCGAACTCCAGAAGTATACGACTCATCTTGAAGAGATGGTCGAAGAAAGAACGACCGAGCTCCGAGATAAGGATGTGCAGCTCATCCATTCGGCACGGCTGGCTTCTCTGGGAGAAATGGCGGCGGGAATTGTCCATGAGATGAAGCAGCCGCTCAACGGCATTTCGATAACGGCGGACTTGATACGACTTTTACAGAAACGCGGTCAACTTACCGAAGAAGCGCTTTTGAGCCATATGGAAACGATGAAATCCATGGTTGACCGCATGTCCAAAATCATCAATCACCTTCGGGGATTTTGTCACATTGATTCATCCAATTTCAGTGCGGTTAAGTTATCTATGGTGATTGATGGCGCTTTCTCCATTTTGGGAGAACAGCTCCGCCTCCATCAAGTTGAGGTTGTCCGCGATATTCCCGATGACATCCCGGATATCCGCGGGGAACCGAACCAAATCGAGCAGGTTTTAGTGAACATCATTCAGAACGCACGCGACGCTATGGATGAATTGGGAGAGACGTATCAGTTGGATGGTGGAGCGCCTGATGGATGGAAGAAGGTGCTGACCCTTCAAACCGGAACCATGCCCGATGGAAAAACCGCTTTCATCGACATTTCCGATACCGGAGGCGGAATGCCTCCGGAAGTTCAGTCCCGTCTTTTCGAACCGTTCTTCACCACCAAGGAAACGGGACATGGCACCGGATTAGGATTATCCATCAGCGCCAGCATCATGCAATCTCACCAAGGGGAAATTCAAGCAAAAACCAAAGAAGGCGTCGGCAGTACGTTTCGTATGATTTTGCCGATTGCCACAGTTGGAATTCACAATCCTGAAGCCCACTGAGAGACTCCATGAGTGTCTTTGAGTCGAAGGCAGAGTCGGAGCTTCCCGAAGATATGAGAGGGACGCTCCTTGTCGTAGATGATGAAGAGACGATTCTGGCGGTTCTGAAGAACCTACTCGCCCTCCGCGGCCACAACACCATAACCGCCACGAACGTCCCGCAAGCTCTCGAACTCTACCGAACCGGTCCTACTTTTGATGCAATTCTGACGGATATTCGGATGCCCGGTAAAACGGGTTTGGATCTCCTTGGAGAAATCCGCCGAATGGATGTGGAATTGCCTATTCTGGTTATGACCGGCTATGGGGAATATCAGATTGCGGTGGATGCGCTTCGCAAAGGAGCAACGGACTACCTGGAAAAACCCTTTTCGGCTGACGAACTCTTTGCGGCGTTGGAACGCAGTCTGGAAAATTCCCGGCTTCGAAAATCAAATCGAAATTACCAGCACCATCTCGAAAAGATGGTAACACTGAGAACCGCCGAACTGGCTGCTTCAGAGGAACGATACCGAAACCTCGTGGAGAACAGTTCGGATATTTTTTATTCGCTCAATTCGGAGGGGAAATTTACCTTCGTCAACGAGGGGATTCATCACACGCTCGGCTATAATCCTCGCGACTTAATTGGCCAAGAAGTCTGCATGCTGCTCCATCCTGAGGATAGGGAATCCCGCTGTTGGAATGTGAGAGAGCGACGGCAGGATGAACGCGCGGAACAGTGGATCGAAACTCGTTTTCTAATGAAGAACGGCAAAGGTAAAGGCACTCCACCCCATCGCGTCATCGAATTGAAAGCGCACGGCATCTATGGTGAAGATGGGCAGTTTTTGGGAACAGAAGCGATTGCCCGGGATATTACGGAACGCAAGGATCATGAAGAACAACTGAGCCGACAGGCGGCTGAACTGGCGACTTTGGTTGACGAAAAGTCCAGTGAAGTCCAGCGAATAACCCAACTACTCAAGAACATTCTTCAGTCGGTGAAGGATTTCTTTATTCTCTCAACAGATCCCGAAGGCGTTGTCACGTCCATCAATGAAGGTGCACGCAAAATTCTGGGCTATACATCCCGCCAGTTAGTGGGCAAAACCAGCATATCGATTCTCGAACCTGAAGACAGCGGGAAACACAACTGGCTTGAACAAATTACACGCGAGGTCTTAAACAGCGGACGCTGGCAAGGGGAAAAGGATTTGCAGCGAGCGTCCGGAGATGTGTTCCCTGCGCTGCTCAATGTGCGCCCCCTCCTTGACCATACGTCCCGGATGATCGGCTATGTGCTCATCGGTCAAGATGTCACTGAGCAGAAGACGATTGAAGAACAAATGCTTCGCTCCGAGAAACTGGCCGCCGCAGGGCGACTGGCGGCGGGTTTGGCGCATGAAATCAACAATCCCCTTTACGGCATACGAAATGCCATCGAGATTCTGGCTAAAGAGCTACCGCAAGACAACGATAAAAACCATCTCGTCACGCTTTCTTTGAAGGAAGTTGACCGCATTTCGCTCCTGCTGGCCAAGATGCTCGATTTCTACCGGCCTTCCGAAGACGAGCGCCAAGAACTCAACATCAACTCCCTGCTCGAAAATCTTCTCACATTCATGGGGGGGCAATTAGCCAGTCACAGCATTGAAATCAAGCATAATCTTTCCGATAAACCTCTCTTCATCAACGCCTCTCCCGGGCAAATCGAGCAAGTCTTTCTAAATCTTTTTACAAATGCTCGAAAAGCGATGCCTTCCGGAGGCGTTCTGAACATTCAAACAAGCAAATCACGCCATTCGGTCGTTGTAGAGGTCGAAGATACCGGTGTCGGCATCGAGAAAAAACATCTTCTGCATATTTTTGACGCCTTCTACACCACCCATACTAAATCAAATCATTCGGGATTGGGACTGTCCGTAACAGACGCCATCGTCCGGAGTCATGGCGGCAAGATTGACGTTCGCTCAGAGGTCGGTAAAGGTACCACCTTTTCCGTATCGTTCCCGGAATCCAGCCAAGAGCTTGTGCCTGAACCGGTATCTCTAACCGGAGAGCATGTATGAGTCGGCATAAGAAGGAAAGTAAAGCCAGGCTATTGATCGTCGATGACGAAGAACTGATTCGAACGACTCTTGAGATTAAACTGTCTCCGGATTTTGATGTTACGATTGCATGCAGCGGACAAGAAGCTATCGATAGAATCAGCAAACAGGCTTTTGATGTCATCCTGACGGACTTAAAGATGATGGGAGTCGATGGTCTGGATGTCCTGCGTACCGCTCGCAAATCTCCCGATGGGCCTGACGTTATTATTTTGACAGGATACGCGTCGTTGGAAAGCGCACTGGAAGCGCTGCGCCAAGACGCGTTTGATTATCTGACCAAACCGGTAGATCACGCCCGGCTCCATCGCGTCCTGACTATGGCAGTGGAACGACGACGACTGGCGGCCGAAAACAAACGTATAACGATGGAAAATGAACGGCTGCGTAATTTTTATGAAGTACTCCTCAATGAAATCAAGGATGCGCTTTTCGTCGTCGATTCATCGCTGAAACTTGTTGCCGCTAATCGAACTTGCCGCGAGCGAATTTTCGCCAAGAAAACCGCGAAGATAAACGAACCTATCGAATCGCTGCTGCCATCATGGCTGAAAGAGGTCGGGCGAGACACGTTCCGAAAACCGCTGAAACAAAAAACTCCGGACGTCTTTGAAGTCGCGCACTCGTCCCACGGCACAACCCGTCACTATCTGGTCAAACTGCATCCCCTGCCGGATTTGCTGTTAGATCCGAAGGGAGGGCTTTTGGCGCTGTTAACGGATGTGACGGCACTCAAACAATTGGCTCAAGCCGAATCTCAAGCGAAGAAACTTGAAGGCATCAGTCAGATGGCCACGACGCTCAATCACGAAATCAACAATCCTTTGGGAATCGTGCTTGGACAGGCACACCTGCTCAAACAGGATATCGAAAGCGGTGACCCCGCATGGCGGGAACGCCTCACCATTGTGGAAGAACAAATCCAGCGTATCGCCAAACTGACGCAGAAACTTGAACAGGTCACGACCGCCAAAGAAGCCGATTACGTCGATAATAGAAAAATGATTGCCGTATAAAGTTCAGAAAGGATTGTATGACTGAACTATCCTGGTTTGCGTCATGGGATAATGGCATTTTCCATATTATCAATTCGGTCTTTACAAGCTCGTTTTTCGACTGGTTGATGCCGA
>CAZADO010000108.1:0-4724 GCA_964483885.1 uncultured Alphaproteobacteria bacterium
GCGAGCTTTATCCTTATCGATGCCGCCGAAACGATCCGTAATGCTGAGCAAGACTTTCAAATCGATTCCGTCTTTTTTAAGGAACGTGTACGATATCTGATCTTTTTGATCCCAGCAGGAAACGCAAATCACTTTGCCGCCGATTTGTTCGTAAAGCTCGATGGCATATTGAGACACATTGCCGAAGCCCTGAAAACTTGCGGTGGTTTCTTCAGGCTTGATGCCCATTTCTTTCAGCGCTTCACGCATCGTAAACACGACGCCGTAACCGGTGGCTTCCGTTCGTCCCAGCGAACCGCCCATGCCGACGGGTTTGCCGGTAATCAAACCGGGATAATGTCCGCCGTGAATCCATTCGAATTCATCGAGCATCCACAGCATATGCTGCGCGCTGGTCATCACATCCGGAGCGGGAACATCCACCAGCGGGCCAATCACTTTCGAGAGTTGCCGTATCCATCCCCGGCAAATCTGTTCCTGCTCGCGCGCGCTTAGGTTGTGCGGGTCGCAAATAACGCCGCCCTTGCCGCCGCCTAAAGGAATATCTACAACCGAGCATTTCCATGTCATCCACATGGACAAAGCGCGCACGGTATCGATGGTTTCTTGCGGATGGAAACGAATGCCGCCTTTGCTGGGGCCTCGCGCATCGTTGTGTTGAACTCGAAATCCCCGAAATACTTTCATACTTCCATCATCCATATGAACGGGGATACTGAAATGATACTCCCTCAGTGGGTTGCGCAGCAAGTCGCGTGTTGCTGCATCCAAATCCAGAATGTCGGCGACTTTGTCGAATTGAGCTTGCGCCATTTCGAATGGATTGAATGATTTGCCAGCCATCTCAAGCCTTTCCTTTTCTTTTTAAACTCGCCATCACAAGTGGTGCTTCTATCGTACAGAATCTGAAGATTTGCGCGTTGTTTTTCCGCGCCCTAAAAAACGCGATTGTGAAAAATCTCTCGAACCTTTAATATACAATTTTAAAGGCAAATTAACAACTCAGCGATGGCTTGATTCTGCCTAAAAATGAGGGGTTTGAAAGCCCCCCGTCCCTCGATGAAACGCTTCTTCTTGCCCTGCTTTGACATGATGAAGAGCGCGGCTTCCTTGCTGCCAATTTCTGATGATATTGAAATTTCTTAGCTTAAGTATCTTTAGTCCTGCGTATTCGCCCTCCTTCAATCCGGAAAGAATCTTTGTTAAGTTAAATCTTGACATGGGTATTTTGTTTGGGTATATTAAACTTTCAGAGTTACACCTTTGCCAGACAATTAGAGATGATATGAAAAATGTCTTGACGTTTGCTGCTCTGCTGCTGGTTCTTCTCTTCGCCGCCGTACCTCTTCACGCGGCGGACAAGCCCGTTCAGCTTGCTCTGTTCAATCCGGTTCAGATCTTCCCGGAGAAAGCTTCCATCATCGGCCTGAGGTTGAGCATTCTCTATGGCAAGAATGTCAACATGATGGGATTCGATGTGGGGAGTGTCACGCGAACGACCGGCAACTTCGAAGGGATGCAGGCGAATGTTGTGGGAATAGTGAATGGCAACACAACCGGCATCCAGTTCGGCGTTGTCCCCGTGACCAAGCGCTCCATGACCGGATTGCAGTGTGGCTTCGGCACTGTCTCGGGTCATTTCGAGGGCGCGCAACTCGGTTTCATGAACGTCACGGGTGTCCTGAACGGGTTGCAGGGGGGCTTCATGAATGTGTCAGGTGTAGCGGACGTTGCGCAGTTCGGTGCTGTGAACGTTACGGGCACGATGATTGGGTTGCAGTGCGGCTGCGCTAATATTTCGGGTGATGCCGACGGTCTGCAGCTTGGTACCTTGAACATCACAGGCACCTCAACCGGCCTGCAAATCGGTCTCTTGAACGTCACAGGCACCACAACCCGCCTGCAAATCGGCCTCATCAACGTCATCGAGAGAGGCGGCTGGCTGCCGGTCTTGCCGATTATCAACGGCTCAAAAAAAAACCGATAGCCTGTCACCAAATACTATAGCATAAATTTTCGGATTTCGGATTTTATCCCCGCGAAAGTGGGGATCGGATTTTCTTCAATGCCTCGCCATACCGCCCTTGTTAAGTTCAATCTTAACAAGGGCATTTTCTTCGCGTATATTGTACTGGGATTCAGAGTATTAAAAATAACATCAACACTTAATGCTCGATGTATGTACGTTCAATACGTTCAATAAGCATGCGGAATTAATTATTAACGGCCATTTTAAATTTGTTCAGAAATTCTCCGCCGATCCCAATAGGAGCATGGATATACCGCCTGAAGCCTTGTCCAATATCTTCTTATTAATCAAGATAATAACGAAAATTTGCAAAAATGTATTGCAAATGTTAAAATAGATGGTTATATTGTCTATCGACTAATTCGATTGACTAATACGCCTGACTAATACGCCTGACTAATTCGATTGACTAATAGAGATCAGATTCTATACGTTTTCTGACAACAAGATCTGGAGTTGGCAGACCATGACCACATCCAAACTAAAATCCTCAGACAAGGCGCGCGCGCGGCATCCTAAGAGTCCTACCGCTTTCAAACAAAGCTCCAAATCACCAGACGGTGAACTGAACGACCCGTTGATTCCGCCTGATGCAAGTACAACCCGCGGCCAGATCTTCATTGGGGCCACCAAGTTGTTTGCGGAATTCGGCTTCAAAAACACGAGTACGCGGGCTATTGCCCAGGTCGCTGGCGTAAGTCAGGTAATGTTGCACTACTATTACGGCAGCAAAGTGCAACTGTACGAAGAAGTGCTGAAGTTCGAAGGGATGACCATGCTGAAGGTCATCTTCGGGGAAAATTCCAATCACAAATCACCCGAGGAAATGCTGATTGATTCACCGATCCGGCTGATGACGGTGCTGCATGACAATCCGCAATGGGCATCTTTGCTGCGACGGGAAATTGCGGATGGCGCTGTCCATCTAAGGCACGCTCTGCGGGACGTTGCCGAACACGGTCCTCTTGGCGCGAATCTTCATTTTCACGACGCTTTTTTGGAAGCGGTGCATACAGGCAAAGTTGTGAATCTACCGATTGAAGCGGTGCGCGAGTGTTTGTTGGCAATCGGTTACAGTGCCATTTATCTTGCGCCGCTGATTTTGATGATCAACGAGCGGGACTTCCACGACGAAAAAGTATGGGAAGAATGGAAGCTCACCCTAAGCACGATTCTCAAGAGAGGATTATTGACTAATGGGCATCAATCAGGAACGACATCGGTTTCATGAGAGATTAGAAATGAGGCCGGATAATGGACATTCACGGTACTCCTGCTTTGCACATTGCTCGAGGAACGGTCGGTGTGAGAAAGGAATCTCAACAAATCAGATGCTTATATTTCGAATCATACTTGTTCTCTTGCTCGCAGTGAACGTATTGTTCGCGCAGGCACAAAACCCTGTCCGCTGGGAGTTCCCACATAACCGGATGAATGGCTACGCCATTTCCTGCCTGATGGTAAATGGATCGGTCATACCGGTCACAGGTACGTTTTCTGCCTCCTTGAGTATCAGCCCGTTTCAAGAGTATTACCGGCAACTGCATACCTCCTCCGCTTTGAACCGCCCGAACGATTTCTGGATACGCACAGTTGTGCAGCGATCAGTAGCCGGCAGATTCATTGTGGGCGTGATGTCGGATGTGATGTCCGTGGCTGTCCCGGTTCAGCGTTTCGTAAATGCGTATTCCTCCTATGACTCGGGAGCAAATCAGTACTCTCGCCCGGCCGTTCACATCCGACCCATTATCAGCCAGTGGTATGCGGGGTTGTTCGTGCAACTGCGCTTCTAAGACCAATAGATCGCTTGAGTTTCCCTATTGCCCGCTCAGGGAAAGCCAATCAGCGGCAATTTCGAGAAAGCAAAATAGCGCAGAAAGTCATCTCTCATGAGAATAGGCATCATGGGCTACCTTATTGTCGCGGCACAAAACTCTACGATCGTCTGGCGAAGGAACGCCGGCTATTGCATACGATATCAGGAGACAAGACCGACTTTTCGATGAACTTCAAATCAAAGATGAACGGCGAAGCACTCATCGGCGGCTCGTCGGAGCATCCTTCAGAGCATTTATACTCCAAAGTACTACTATGCACGAGTGACAGACTTCTTGAAAAATTATGGGCCAATTTGTCAGGGAGGATGTTACCTACACTCCGTTTGAAAACGATTCCCCGGAGGAACGGTTCTACAATCGAAATGTCATCATTGATATCGTCCCATGACAATAAGTTGTGAGTCTGGTAGTTAAGTAATGTTGAGGGCTGATGGTCAAGGAAGGTAGACCCAAAGGTAACGATCATTGGCGTATCGAACGATACTAGGAGTTTCGAAACCAAGTAATCTTCAGCCATAGAGGAGGCGTTATGAAGATAGTATATGTCGGATTAGTTTTGCTATGTATGGTGACGCTGGCTTGTGCAGCAACCGGGACTCCTTCCGCGGATCCCAAACCAAAGCAAGCAGCTCATCAAAGCGAACAAGCCTTGGATGGGCAGGTGTCAATTCCTGCGCCCTCACAGAGCGATCAGAGCGCGGCGATTCTGAGTCGAGAGGAAGCCGATTCACTGCGCGTTCAGGGAGAAAGCCTGCTGGCCCAGTCCGGTGTCGACGAAATCAAGGTCGGCGATATCGGCAGCTCCGAGCTCATTTACATTCTCGTGGTCGTGCTGCTGGTGGTGGTGATTCTCTCAG
>CAZADO010000109.1:0-3254 GCA_964483885.1 uncultured Alphaproteobacteria bacterium
AAGGCAACCGTCACCACCTTGTCCGTGTGTTTACGACTCTCGGGTATATATTTCCAAATGAGATTGGCAAGCAAATTGACTACAAGGCCCAGAATAATAACGTAAAGAATTATTTCCAGAGCATCCATGTTCAGCCTCCTAGTGCCGACCTACAGAAGGTTAACTCGAATGTCACGATGTCGAACTTCGGGAGTTGTCTTCGCGCGATTTCGGTACCGCATATAGGCTTGGATCGCGCCGCCCTGTTGGGTGTGGTTTTCGAAATAGCGTGTGCTTAGGGCGAACTTGCGAAGCGCCGTGAACTGGCACTCGATGGGATTGAGCCAAGAACAATAGTTTGGAGTGAACATCAGCCGGATGTTGTGTTGGCGAACCCATCTGAGCACGTCTTTCGTCTTGTGGCTCTTGCGGTTGTCCAAGATGATGTAGAGCCGGATATGAGCGGGGTAACGACGGCGAACCCCTTTGAGAAAGGCCAGGACCTGTGGCCAACGTTGGTTCGGGCGTTGCCACCCCCACAGGCAATCGGCCTGCAGATCATACGCGGCCAACAGATACCGCGTGCCATGGGGACGGGTGTAGGTCGCTGGCAAGCGCTTCACCTGCTGGTACTGGGCCCAACTGACCCCAGGATGTGGCCGGATTTCTAAGGGACCAAATTCATCAAAGGCCAGAACCCGCCGCGTGGCTTTCAACGGCGCTTTCCGCGCGATCTCGACCCGCTTTTTTTTCGAGCGTAATCAGGATCGTTGGATTGCTTCCACGTCTTTGTGCGCTGCAACGACAACCCACGCCGCCGAAGAAGCCGGCCCAAATGTACGTCACTGATTGAAGACACAATCCGGTGAGCTATCAAATAATCACGCAACTTGGGAAGCGACCACACCCCAAAGGGCAGCCCGAGCTGATCCGGCGGCGTCAGCGCCGTGTCCACCATCTTCTGACAAAGCTCGTCGGTGAATCGGGACGGACGCCCTTTTCCATAACGGGCGCCCAGCGACGACAAACCGTCTCGGTTGAAGGTGTTCAGGATCTTGCGCACATAGGTCTCATGGAGGAGCTGTGCCTTCGCGATCTGCGGTACCGTCAATCCGCCAAGGGCGGACAACACACAGGCGGCGCGCTTGCGAGTAATGGCGTCACGCCCTTTGCGCACGATGCGCTTCAAGGTCGTGCCCTCCTCTTCGGTGACCAGCCGCACCTGAATCGGATGGGACATGATATCTCCGGGTAAATGAACGGTACCCCTTGAACGCATGACCCCTCCATTTCGACTCAAAGCAACACTCCAACCTTTTGTTGGACGGCACTAGGAGTTTCGCAACCAAATAATCTTCAGCCATAGAGGAGGCGTTATGAAGATAGTATATGTCGGATTAGTTTTGCTATGTATGGTGACGCTGGCTTGTGCAGCAACCGGGACTCCTTCCGCGGATCCCAAACCAAAGCAAGCAGTTCATCAAAGCGAACAAGCCTTGGATGGGCAGGTGTCAATTCCTGCGCCCTCACAGAGCGATCAGAGCGCGGCGATTCTGAGTCGAGCGGAAGCCGATTCACTGCGCGTTCAGGGAGAAAGCCTGCTGGCCCAGTCCGGTGTCGACGAAATCAAGGTCGGCGATATCGGCAGCTCCGAGCTCATTTACATTCTCGTGGTCGTGCTGCTGGTGGTGGTGATTCTCTCAGTGGTGCACTAGTATTTCTTGAGAGCTCTTGAACATCTCCGGTCCGTTGCGCGAGTCGCAACTGCTGCGACCCTGTTTCTCCTGCTGTCTCTTTGTCTGTCGTGCGCCTGTCTGACGCCGCGCTTCAACGGATCGACGTGTGGACACGGGACGGTTTTGGAGATTCAGCATGCCTATTCCAGGAAGCCGTCCGATTGCCTTGCGATGTGCGTGGACATGGTGTTGCAGTACTACGGTGTCGAGGCGATTGTGCCCGATACCGTGTTGCCGCTGGATCTGATCTCGCTGTCGCACCGTTTGAACACCGTTACGCCTGTGGATGAAGAGGGACACGTACTATTCGCGGCGGTGCTGGAACTCGCGCCGGAAGAACTGGCGGCGCAACTCGCAAAGAAACGGCCCTTGATCGTCGTCTTCAAGCCGTCCGCCCGCGAAGTATATCACAGTGTTGTGGTATCGGGTTACTGCATGGAGCGTGAGCGGTTGTACGTCAATGATCCGGCCCGGCGCAAGCCGTCATGGAAGAAGTTCTCAAGAATTCCCACTTTTGTAGATAGCGGAAAATACCTGGTGCTGCTCATCGGACTACGCGAGAAGTGAGGCGAAAGAGTGGTTAGTATAAACGATATTAATTCTGAAAGTTAGTCAGATCCGCAACAGTAAAGAAGTTCGCTGTGTGCAGATTATAAGACAATCAAAAAGGAGAAAAAAATGAAGTGCAGGATATGGATTATCGCGGTAATTGCATTGGTCGTCTGCAATGGATTTGCGGCCATCAATGACAACCCAGCCCAGACAACGCAGGTGCCGAAAGAGATCGCGCAGGTCACGCAGGCACAGCCGTCTGAAGATCAGCCCGTCAGTGCCGAAGACCAGGCGGTGGTGAAGCGGAAGGAGTTTGTGGATAGGCTGACCGAACTGAGGGATCGGGAGTCAGATTTCGACAAGCAGACCATCGCACTCCGGCAGGAGATCGAGAGCTTGCAGAGTCGGATGGAGCAGGTCAAACTCGAACTCAAGCGAATCAAAATTGATCAGAAGGATATCCAGCGGAACATTAAGGAACTTGAACGCGAAAAGAAGATATTCGACAAGAAGGATAAAGAACGGAAAAAGATGGAAAAGTTGAAGTCAGGGAATTAGGGATTCGCCGTTGTTTCGAGTTTCAAAGTAGGCGACAAGGCATTAATCTCCTAGCCACTCATAACAAAAGAAAAGGAATAAATAATGAACACACGATCTATTATTGTAATGATCTTTATCGGAGCGTGCATCCTGCTTTCAACATGTTGCACAATAGCCTCCGCAGAAAGCAGCCTTGGATTCAGGGGTATTGGCGTGCGACTCGGCTACGTGGCCCCTGAAGGCAATCTCGATGGGAACGTTGAATTCGGTGCGGCCTTTGAATTCGGCGAGTTTGTTCGCCATCTCTACTGGGACGGCTCAGTAAGTTTCTGGTCAACTGGCCGCGACTATCAGTACTATACCGGGAGCCAGTACGACAAGTATAACTGGTCGCTGCGAGATCTTGTGCTCCGCTCGGGCGTTGACTATCATTTCTTCGAAGGCCCA
>CAZADO010000110.1:0-6456 GCA_964483885.1 uncultured Alphaproteobacteria bacterium
GTACAGAAACGTTTGGGTAAATGCAAAGGCACCCTATCGATTGCTTCGCAGAAGGGAACCTGGCACATTTATCTGCCGACGACGATTCCCGCGATACTGCTGATCGGGGCGCTCTCCGGCATGACCGGTGTTTCCGGGGGATCTTTTCTTGTTCCGTTGATGCTGCTGGCAATGAACATCCCCATGCACATCGCGGTGGTTGTCTCCACAATGCTCGTGGCCATCTCCGCAGGCGCCGGATTTCTCGGGCACCTGGGCGCCGGTGTTTTCGACATCTCCCTGGCGGGTCCGCTGGCCGTGGGCGGCATCATCGGCGGCGTCATCGGCGCCCGAATCACGTTGCGCACCAAACCTGCAAAATTGAAGTACCTGTTTGCCGGAACTCAACTGCTGGCCGCGGTCTCCATTATCATCAGAACCATCAGCTCCCTTCTTTTTTAGAGTTCCCCCCTGCACTCAGATACAATGCCAAAACAATTACGGCGCCGCCAATGGAGAGGCGGACTAGATCTGCCGTTTCATGAAAAAAGAGCAGGGAAACGAGCACGGCGAGAGGAATCTTCACGTTGTTGAAAATGGCGAGAACACCTGACGAAACTCGTAATGCCCCGCTGTTCCATAGGAAAAAGCCAACTCCGGAAGCCAGGAGTCCTAGGTAGAGCAACACCAGTAATTGGAGGCGTCCAAGACCGAGATCGAGCGACACAGGGGAGAGCAGCATGGCCAGCCCCGCGGCGACGCTCCCTCCCAGGTAAAGCCAGGCAAAGACATCGCTGTCTCGCCATTTGGCGCCCGCGCGAGGCAGTCGGCGGTACAACACCTGCCCGACCGCGAAGCAGGCGTTGGAGGCCTGTACGAGAAGGATCCCCGATAGAAGGCGGGAGTCTCCCTCTTCCGAGTAGACGATTACCGCGGTACCCGCTACGGCGAGCAGGGCAGCCCAGAAATTGCGCGGTCGAAAGCGCCTTTCCAGCCCGTCGTCAATCGCTGCAACGTAAAGAGGCGTAAAAATCGTCAATAGGGCAACCTGGTGGGCGTCCAGGAAGCGGAACGACTCGATGTAGAACACGTACATCAGGCCGAACTGGACCATACCGATGCCGAACAGGCGCAGGGAAACGGAAAGGCGCGCTGCCTGCGGCCGCCAGAGCGGCAGGAACAGCAAGAGGGCCAGCGCCAGGCGGGTAAAAGCGACAAAACCGGCGTCCACGTTCCCAAGATGCCGTTTCACCAGCCCGAACGAAAATGCCCATATCAGTGATGTCAGCAGCAAATACAGCATGCTTCGACTTATACCATGGGAAAGATTATACAGAGAGGTGGACACCAACTCGCCGGTATGGCCCCCAACGTGTGGCCGATTTTGCGCTTCCTCACGTGTGCACGTTGTTGTTTGTATAGTGCAGAATTACATCGTTGACCTTGCATCCGATATGGTTTGCGATCACCGGGCATTTTGCGAGAAGCATAAAAAAGATCGGGCGTTTTGCGTCAGACAGGGTTTCATAGTTACCCTGGCCTTTGCTGATCACCATATCAGCCTCCCAGAACATGCTCTGGAAGGATTCGGAGCACAGCGGCAGCAGGGTTCCCGGCGCGTCCGAACCGGAAGAGATCACTTGCGCTACGGTCTCAATACCGCAATCCAGGGCGTCTTTTTGGAGCGCGTCGTTGATGGCGGGTTTTTCCTTGACCGCGAACCGAATGTCCACGGTCGGGTACTGACGCCGGATCTCCTCGAGCAATACCCGGTCGAACACTATCTCTCCGGCGTTGTCTGCCAAATACAGAATATTGCGGGTCTTGCCCAAGGCGGATTTGAGCTCTTTAAATTGAAAAAAACGTTCCCCACCGTGCTGGATCTTCTGTCTTCCTTCCGCCAGTATCCGCTCAAGCTCTCGATTGACATTCAAAGTGTTTCTAACGCCGTAATCAATGATGTTTCCGGCAATGGCCAGCTCAACCGCTGTTATCAACGGATCAGGGCTGTGTTCAATCCTTCCTCTCAACTCGGGATATGCCTTGAGCGCAGACGCGTTGCTCTCGGCTTTGATTTCTTCGTAGGGGTCATTGTTTCCGGTCCGTGCTCGAACCACCTTGTACACCGTCCGGGCCATCTCAGGCGGTGATGCCTCAAAGCGAAAACCCGGGATGGCCCGGGCCACGTCATCCAGGATCTGACGCTGCGTGACCTCATCCGCACTTGCGATTCTGGCGGCCTCGAGCGCTTGCTTGAAAAAGCAGGGGATACAGTCTAAGTAAGTTTTCATAATACTCCTTATTTAGGGCCTATTCTTCACGCCTCTCGACGATGCTGAACGTACTTGAGGTTATCGAGGTGCTATCCACGGGCCCTCCTGCCGGAGGCTACCGCCCGGAGAAGGTCACGACAGGCCGCGCCGGCATCCGGTGCGGCCATGACCGCCGAGACGACCGCCACCCCGTCGGCCCCTGCCGCCACCATATCGGCGGCATTGCCGCTGTTGATGCCGCCTATCGCCACCAGCGGCTTGGACGTCGCACACCGCAGCCGGCCGAGATTGTCCAAACCGATGGCGGGGCCCACATCGGTCTTCGTGGGGGTGTCGAACACACCACTGGCCGCCAGGTAGGAGGCGCCGCCTCGTTCCGCGGCCTGAACCTCTTCCGAGGTCCGCACCGAAACGCCGATGATCGCGTCCGGTCCCATCAGCCGCCGGGCGTCGTCCAGGCCGAGGTCGTCCTGGCCCAGGTGAACGCCGTCGGCTTCGATCGCCAGGGCCACGTCCACTCGATCATTGATCAACACATAGGCACCCAAGGGATTGATCCGCGCCTTTAGCGCGCGACCCTGCTCGACGAGGTTACGGGTGGATGCCTGCTTGTCGCGCAACTGAACGATGCGAACGCCGGCCTGCACCGCCTGCGCGCACACATCGAGCAGGCTTCGGACGCCTAGATATCTCGGATCAGTGACCACATATAGCGAAAACAGCGATGGACTCAACAGAGTTCCTCCACCCGAACGAGCTCGGAGATGTCATCCGGGCCTAGGGATGCGAGCGCATCCAGCAATCTGGGTACAAAAGTGCCGGGGCCGTCACTTCGGGAGGCCGCAATCTCGGCTGCCGCTCCGAAGGCCGCCAAGGCGCAAGCCGCGGCCTCCAACGGAGCGGATGGCCTGGCGGCCAGGAAGGTTGCCACCGCGGTGGTGGCCGAGCAACCGGTGCCGGTGACCCGGGCCAGGAGCGGATGACCGTTGTGGATTTTCACGTTGCGCGCGCCGTCGGTCACCCAGTCGATCGCTCCGGTGACCGCCACGACCAGCCTATGCGCGCGGGCAAGCTCACCGATTGCATCCGCTCTCTCTCCGATTCCCTCCATCGAATCCACCCCGCGCACCCGGCCGCCAATCCCGGCCAGGGTCATCACCTCACCGGCGTTGCCTCTGACCACGGCCACGCGAACCTCTTTCAGGATATGCAGGGCCGCCTCGGTGCGAAAGCCGGTGGCGCCTGCGCCCACCGGGTCCAGAACCACGGGAACGTCGAGCGCGTTGGCCTTTCGGCCGGCCAGCACCATGCTGTCCACCAGCGCCTCGTCGAGGGTGCCGATATTGAGCAGGAGCGCGCCCGCGTGGGAGACCATCTCCTCGACCTCCCGGCCGCACGGAGCCATCACCGGTGCGCCTCCCAGGCACAGGGTAACGTTGGCGGTCAGATTGGTCACCACCGTGTTGGTCAGGTGGTGAATCATGGGACAGATGTCGCGGACGGCCTGTACGATTTCGGCTGTGCGTTTCGGCCAAGTATTCAAAGGGCACCTCCTGGTTGTTGATTCCCACGCTGCGGCGTACGATCGTTTCTATGCCTTCCTCATCCGGAGATCAACCGTACATTGATGGCGAACACAGGCGCGCTCCCGTCGATACACCGACCGGGTGCGGGCTCCACGGTCCTCTTCGCGAGGTTGATTTTCCAGGGAGGCGGGAGTACAAAATTGAGCGCGGCATGCGCCGGGCCTTCAAGGCTGATGTCGGCGAATGCGGTACCTCAAACGGTGTCAGGTAGGAGGGTAAGTGGTCGAACGAATTGATTCTCTCGGAGAGTTCGGCATCATCGGCCTGTTTCGGCAGGAGAGCTCGCCGGAACGGCAGTGGGTGATCAACGGTATCGGCGATGACTGCGCGGTGCTCGACGCCGGTGGGCGCGAGCGGTTGCTGGTCACTACCGACATGTTGGTCGAAGGCACTCATTTCCTGCGCGATCACATTACGCCCGGACAGCTTGGACACAAGACCATGGCGGTAAACCTCTCGGACATCGCCGCCATGGGCGGGGAACCGACCGCTGCCTTCCTGGCTATGGGGTTGACGCATGATCTCGACATCCCGTTCATTCAGGAATTCCGGCATGGGTTGCAGAGCTGTGCCCGAGCGCATCGCGTCGATTTGCTGGGCGGGGACACCGTCTCCTGTCGGCACGATTTGACACTGTGCCTGACACTGCTCGGCCGCGCCGATCAGGACGAGGTCATCCGTCGGTCCGGTGCCTGTCCCGGAGATAGTGTCATGCTGGGTGGAGTGGTCGGCGACAGCGCCGCCGGTTTGCACTTGGTGCTCGGAAAAGCCGGGACGGTGAGCGCAGAGGAGCGCAGCCGGCTGCTCAAGGCCCACCACATGCCGCAGGCGCAAGTGGCCCTGGGAAGATTGCTCGCCACCCGGCGGCTGGCGACCGCCATGATCGATGTCAGCGACGGGGTGTTGCAGGACCTGGGGCATATCTGCGAGGAGAGCGGTGTGGGCGCCGAGGTGGATGCGGATCGCCTGCCGGTATCGGAGGCCGCTCGCCGTCTCGCGAGCCTGGCGGGGGCTGGATGTGCGTGATTGGGCGCTCGAAGGCGGAGAGGACTTCGTCTTGCTGTTTTGCGTGCCGGCCCAAAGCGATCAGATGGTCCGTGAACTATGCCGAGGCGAGCTCGGAATCGAGCTGACCACGATTGGGCGGATTACCAAAAAACGTGGGGTTCGGGTACGTCGTGACGGCACCTTGCTTGAGATGACCGTCGGTGGATACGATCACTTCCGTGCCCGCCGATCAGGAGACGGTATCGGTTGAAACTGCCCGGATGTAAGGGGCACAGATCTTTGTTCATCTATGTCCGTATAGGAAGCCCCGGGACGAACCAGGGGGAATACTTTTATACGCTGACACCTGTGCGGAAATGACAACTATCGAAATGCTGTCGAAAACTCGGGAAAGGAGTCGGAAACCGCGGTCACCGTATTGGTAATCGACGGCTCAGAAGTCAGCGCTCTTCTTGACAGGCATCTATAGACCAGTTAGATGCACCTACAAGATGACTTCAACCTCTCAGCCCAGCGCCTCGTTGAAAGATTGCATGAAGACCAAATACACACTCATGCGGGCTCAAAAAACAGCGTGGGTGCGAGATATTGGGCGTATCCAGGGAGTGCGCGCGGTGATGGTTGCGTTGCCGGAGGCCTCCTGATGACCGTCAAGCTCGTGAGCTGTCGACGTGGGGATCGGGTACGAATCGTCAAAGTCGATGCCGGGAGAGGCGCAATCCTAAACCTGATAACTCTGGGGCTCGATGTCGGGCACCAAATTGATCTGCTCCAGCGTTCGCCTTTACGCGGTCCATTGCTCGTGTCGCACGACGGCACCGAGGTCGCGATTGGTTATCAGCTGGCCGAAAAAATCCTGGTCGAGAATGACTGATTCATGGAGTTGGTGCTGGTAGGCCAACCCTATAGCGGCAAGAGCACCATCTTCAACGAGGTGGCAGGTTACAAGTCGGTATCGACCAATACACCGGGATCGACAATAGAACATATTCACGGTGCGGCAGAGATAGACGGCCAGCGGTTCGACGTCATCGATCTGCCCGGTATCTACTCCCTACAGGTATCGGATGACAGCAGCGATCCGGCGGTAGACCATATCATCGAGGCGCACGAGGATACGGTATTGGTAAACGTCATCGACGCGTCGGTGCTGGCGCGCAGCCTCGAGCTCACCCTGCAGCTGATTGAGCTCAGGCGGCCCATGGTGGTGGCGCTCAACATGGCCGATGAGGCTCTGCGAAAAGGGGTGACCATCGACGTTGCAAAGCTGTCCCGCACTCTCGGCGTGCCCGTCGTCGAGACCGTTGGGAGCAAGGGAGAGGGGGTGGCGGCGCTGTTTCGAGCGGCACTCTGCGCGGGTCATGAGCGGTCGGTCCCCAACGTGTTGCCGGTGCCTGCGCATATCGAACGGCTGCTCGATCAGCTGACGTCGCTGGTCAACGCGCGCGGGCTGCCGGAATGGCTGGCAGCGCATTTTGCCGCGATCAAGCTGCTCGAGCGCGACGTCACTGTCCACAAGTGGCTCGATCCCTTTTTCACCACAGCGGACGGAGAGGCGATTTCAGCCCTTCTAGAAGAGTTCGAGGCATCAAAAGAGATGCAAGCCGAGC
>CAZADO010000111.1:0-4520 GCA_964483885.1 uncultured Alphaproteobacteria bacterium
ACCAGCGCCTCATCTGACACGGACGCCGCAAACGGCAAATGATGTGTAATGAGTCCTACGATTTTGCCTTCGTCCGCTTGCTCGCGAATGACTCGCCGCATATTCGCGCGCATTTTCCAATCCAATCCCGCCGTTGGTTCGTCAAAAATCACGGCGCGTGACGGACGTGCTAATTGCACCGCTGTCGCCACCAAGCGCGCTTGCCCACCCGAAAGCTCAAAAGGACCGCACTGAAGAAAATCATCTGGATGAAGGCCAACATTTTCCAAAGCACGCCGAGCTTCTTCAACACTCACATTCCCATTCCGACACAATTCTTTTTCGACAGTCTCTTCAGAGAAAAGCTGCTCGGGAAATTGGAAGAGATAAGCAATATCTTCAGGAGTCGGTTTCCTGTCATCCTTAAAAGAAATCAAACCGGAATCAGGTTTCAGAAGTCCCGCAAGAAGCAATCCCAGCGTACTTTTACCAGAGCCAGATTCTCCAAGAATCGCAGTGACTTGCCCCGGAAAAAGCGTGCAGGATAGAGAATTGACCGCCTTGCATTTGCCTCTTCTTGTGTGATAAGCATACGAAACCTCAGTGGCGCAAAGCGCTGAATCAGTTTTCATTTTCAAGCGCTCGGCAAAATCTCTCTCTTTCCTGCTCGGGAATCTCGCGCAATGTTCCGTTATCCATATACAAAAGCCGGTCAGCGAAGTTGATTTCTTCCAAATATGGTGTGATAAAAAGAATTCCCATGTCCCGGCGCAAATCCTCCATAACATGAAGAAAATCTTGTCGCCCCTGCCAATCCAAGAGAGCTGTCGGCTCATCAAAAACAAGATATTCAGCACCTGTCGCAAGAGTCGCCGCAAGTGTGAGCCGTTGTTTTTCTCCCCCGGAAAGTTCCTCGGGATTTCGCTGCGCCAACGGTTCCAGATGGAATTCTTTTATCAGATTTGCAACACGAATCAGCATGTCTTCGCGAGATTTATTCAACAATTCCAATCCGAATGCGATTTCTTCTTCGACAGTATCCGCGACAATCTGCTCCTCTGGATTCTGAAAAACAACGCCAACTCTGCGTCGCACATCATTACGATGTTCAGGATTCGTCGTATCCATATCATCAATGATGATTTTACCGGTCGAAGGCTGCAATAGTCCGTTCAATAATAGAGCAAGAGTTGATTTTCCGCAACCGTTCGGACCAATCAAAGTGACAAACTCTCCTCGCTCCAGGTTGAAAGAAATGTTGCGAAAAATCTCGTTATGCCCCGCATAAGCAAAGGCTACTTGTTCAACACATATCAAGGCAATCCCAATTCTTTCATCAATAAATCGGAAATTCGTTTAGATGCCCCCAGCCGTTCGTCGACAAAACCACGCGCTTTTTCGCCGACTTGACGCCGAGCAAGCTCATCCGACAGAAATCCTTCCATCCACTTTTCAACTTGAATCTTATCCCTCGCAATCTGAAGAATTCCTTGTTGATGCGCTAATCGAGCTTCGTGAGAAACTTCGATATTCGGCCCTGTTAAAACCGGCAAACCATAGATCATAGGCTCGAGAACGCTGTGCACACCTTTCCCGAATCCTCCACCCACGTAAGCCAAATCTCCCAATCCATAGAGCGCAGCCAAAATACCCATCTTGTCAACACATATTAAATTCCCAAGGTCATCCTTTTTAAGCTGAGTATAAAGACGGAAGTCTAAGCCGAGTCTATCGCATTCCTGATGGATTCTATCGACTGCAGCCTGCAAAGGATCATGCGGTACCATGAAGCAGAGTAAATTGTGAAAACGCTTCACCAGCGCTTCAATTGCAGGCAGAAGATTGTCCTCATCATCCAGATGTGTGCTGCCTGCAACTAAAATAAAACGATTAGGAAGATTTGAGCGAGTGATATCAATTTCACTCACCGCTTTTACGGTACGCTGAGCAACGCGATCATAGCGAGAATCTCCGCCGATATAAATAGGAACACTCTCCGGAGCAATCTTACGCGCTCGCTCAGCATCTTCGGATGACACAGCGAGCACGGCATGCAGAGAGGACATCACGGCTCTTTGTAATGAACGCATAACCGGCCAAAATCGTTTCGACTTCGGCGGGAAATTCGCGTTGATAAGAAATACCGGAATCCCTCTTCGCTCGCAATGCCAGACAAGATTCGGCCAGACATCGTGCTTCGAAATTACGAGTGCTGTCGGCTTCAAGGAGTGCAAAAAGTTTCGCACAGAATAGCAGGTATCTCCAGGCGAATAATCATAGAAGGCAAAGTTGTCCGTCCTATTCGCCCCATTCGCTGCGGAAGGACTGAAGTGGACAACGCCGAGAATGTTTTTTTGTGCACTCAGGATTTCCGCGAGAGGAAAGAGCGCTTCCATCTCGCCCATTGAAGCACAATGAAATAATATAAGCGGCTGCTCTCCGATGGTTTCACGGAAAGCTCGAACGCGGGATAAAAGTCCTTTGCGACCTCGAAGACCTTGACGGATTTTCGAGTGAAAAAGTCCGAGAAAGTGAAATCCTCCCCATAGAACGGGAAGGACGAGAACTCTGTAGAATAATTTCCAGAAATATTGCACGAAAACTCACGAATCTTTATATGAATTCACGGATTCCACTCGACGCAGAACCGCTTTAAGAACTTCGCCAACTGAAATATCGAGCATACACTTAAAATGTTCTTCAGGACAGCTCTCCGTTCCCAGCGCACTGCACGGGCGGCAGGACAATTCTTTCTGCAGGACTTCCGCGTTTGCACGAAAGGGAAAAAAGCCAAATTCTTCGACCGTTGGACCAAAAAGTGCGACGACGGGTGTTTTCACGGCCGCAGCAAGATGCATCGTACCGGAGTCATTACTGACAAGACAGCGCATCGATTTCGTTAATACTGCCGCTTCGATAAAAGTTAAATCTGTGAAAGAAAAAACGCGTTCATCACCGATTTCATCTGCAAGCGTTCCGATAAGAGATTGTTCGTCCGCGCTTCCGAGAAATAGAACCTGAAAATCTTTATTCAAAAGAGATTGCGCAAGATCAATCCACTTTTCTCGCGGCCACCGCTTTGTGGCATGGCGAGCACCGGGACATAGCACCACCGCTCGTCCGAAATCTACTCCGCGCGATAGAAACTGCTTTTGTAGCGTTTCTACTCTGGCTTCAGAGATGTGAAGTTCGAGTCCTCGCCCATCATCTTCGCATCCAAACGATTCAAGAGCACTCATGTAACGAAGAGGAATCGGCAATATTCCCGGATAAAGATTTTTTTTAAAACGGATAAGAATGAAACGGCGAAATCTGTAGCGACGCGATTTAGTCCAAAGAACAGGAAAAGTGAAGAGCCTTAGAAAAACGCTGCGCAGACTGTTTTGTAGATCTATAAGAAGTGAATATCGAGTGCGACAGAGGCAAAGCAGCCATGTGAAAAGATGTCGAAATCCTTTCGACTTGTCAAACTCCAATACATTATCGACACCCGGTAACGCGGCGGCAAGTTCTGCATAAATGCTGGAACAAAGAAAATCTATTCTTGCGTTCGGGAATCGTGAACGAAGTGCGCGTAACGCTGGAGCCGTCAAAAGAATATCGCCGAATGAAGAAAAGCGTATAACCAGAATGCGTTCGGATTCTTGAGGCTCGGAGTTTGGCATTTCCACTTAGTGCGTTGACAATTGCTCAAAAGGCCCCGTGCCTTTTCGCACGGATTTGCCATTTTCTTCAAAGAACGCTAATCCCGATGCTCCTTCAAATTTCTCAAGCAACGTCAAGCCATCGGTTGGGCCAAGAATAAACGCGCTGAGTGCCAAAGCTTGCGCTTCGGCCGTGTTCTTAGCATGAACCGCGAAAGCTGTACAAAACTCTGCGGGTTTGCCGGTGCGTGGATCCAGAAGCATATGGTATTTCTTTCCGTCTTTTTCAAACGCGCCTTCATTGCAAGTTACCATCGCATACCCACCTACGGGCAGGAAGATATCTCCCAATGATTCGGTAGCTCCCGTCGGATCAGCGACCTTACATAAAAATCCTTTTGCATCCGGAGCATTCCCTACAGTCCGCATTAGGAAATCCGTCTGAACTGTCGCGGATTGAATTCCCTGATTCGTTAAACGTTCTGCTGCTTTGTCAAGGATGTAGCCCGGACCGATTTTGTACAGCGTGAAACCCATTCCCTTTTTAGCAAGCAAAATTGATTTCCCGGCAACGAACATTCCTCCCTCTGTGACGAGCTGCTGCAGCGTATCCAACTCTGTTGGTGTCGGTACTCGAGGCTCTTTACCGAATCCATATGCATCCAAAATGGGCTTGACGCGAATATCGAAAACTTTATCTGTCTGTTCATAGAGCTTCAACGCTTCCATAACCAAATCGAAAATCGGAGTGGACAAAGTAACCGACTGTTCTCCTGCCTCGGATGTTAATTTGTTTAACTCATTTTCCGGGCCATCGAGAAGAATGCGAGCTTCCAAATCCTGAGCAAGTTTAAAGGTTTCTTCAAAAGCAGATTGCAGAGCTTCTTTGGTTTGGTT
>CAZADO010000112.1:0-3075 GCA_964483885.1 uncultured Alphaproteobacteria bacterium
GAAAATAATAATAATGATTTGAATAGTTGTAATGATAATTTATTTTGTACAATAAATGATAGATGTTCTTCAGGAACTTGTATTTCTGATTTAAGACCTGTAGATGATTCAATAGATTGTACAGTTGATAGTTGTGATGAAGTTAACGACGTAATTGTAAATAATCCAAATGATGCAGTTTGTGATGATGGGTTATATTGTAATGGTGCAGAAGTATGTAGCATAACTTCAGATTGTCAAACAGGAACAGCACCTATTTGTGATGATGGATTGTCTTGTACAATCGGAACTTGTAATGAAGTAGATGACAGATGTGATTATACTCCTATAGATTCTGATGGAGATAGTTATGATATTTGTGAAGGTTTGAATCAAGATTGTAATGATGATAATATATTAATCCATCCTGGAGCAGAGGATGATAATTGTAATAATGTGGATGATGATTGTGATATTTTTATAGACGAGGATTATGTTCAAACTCCAACTTCATGTGGGGTTGGAGAGTGTTCTGGAAATACAGGAACATTGCAATGTTTATCAGGAGTTGAAGTTGATTCATGTGACCCATATGAAGGAGCTGTTCCAGAAACTTGTGATGATGATACTGGTTATGATGGATTAGATAATAATTGTGATGGAGCAAATGATTTAGATTGTTCTTCATTCTGTGATATTGATGGAGATACTTACACATCAAATGCACTTTGTATTGTTTTAGGTTATACTATTGGAGATTGTAATGATTTGAATGAAAATATTAATCCAGGGGCAACAGAGATTCCTTGTAATTCTATAGATGAAAATTGTAACACTGGAGATGACCAAGGTACTGACAGCGACGGAGATAATTACAAAATAAATGGTGGATTGTGTGGACCAATAGATTGTGATGATAGTAATGAATATATTTATCCTAACTCTCCAGAAATTTGTAATGATGGACTTGATAACCAATGTCCTGGAAATTCTGGTTATGGAACAGAAGATGAATTATGTTCTTGTTTGGATTTATCAGGAACTGTTTGTCTTCCAACTGAGATATGTTCTGGAGGAGAAATTACAGGAGATGGAAGTTTGAGTAGATGTTGTAATTCAGATTGTGTTGTTCCAACCCCTGGAACTTGTGATGAATGTGGAGAAGGGTTATTTGGAGCTTGTGACAGACAAGAATGTCATTCAATTGCAGAAGGTTGTTATTATGAAGATGGAGCAGGATTTACTTGTACTGAATGTACTTCAATAACTTGTGATAGTTATTTAACTGATACTGATTGTACTACAGATAGATGTGGTGTTGGGACTTGTGAGTGGAGTCCTTTATCTGTTTGTGTAAATACAATTGATGATGCTGATTTGGATGGAGTAAATAATACAAATGATAATTGTCCTGCAAAATTCAATCCTCAACAAATAGATTATGATGAAGATGGTTTAGGAGATGTATGTGATAATTGTAGATTAGATTATAACAATTTACAAGAAGATGATGATGGTGATGGAGTTGGAAATCTTTGTGATAAATGTTCTGGTACAACTATAGATGGAACTGATGTAAGTGTTGGAGGATGTGTTGTTCCTAAACATACTAAATTCTCATCTGACTTGACAACTAATTTCACTGCAGTAGATGATTTGAGAAATGTTAATAATTTCAGTTTAGGTATTAAGGATAAAGGAGCGATATTCTTTATGAATAAAACAGTAAATATTGAGGGAGTTGATTTGGATACTAATGTTGTTATTGAACCTAAGAAAATAAATATTAACTCAACAGCATTACCTATTTTAAATGAATCTGCAACTTTACAGTTTTATGATATTGACTATATTACCCCGGTTACTTATAGAAATGGAGTTCTATGTGCTGATTGTAATGAAATAAGTTATTCAGGAGGAACTTATGTTGTTGAAGTTCCATATTTCTCAGAGTATGAAGTTATTGAAAGTTATGTTGCACCTCCAGCTTCTACTAGTGGAGGTTCTTCTGGAGGTGGAGGAGGAACTACTGTGCCTTTAAGTGCATGTAATCCTTGGAGTTGTACTGATTGGACTGTTTGTAATAATGGAAAGAAAACAAGAACTTGTACTGCAGTTCCAAGTTGCACTATACAAGCAGATAAACCTGCTGAAGAAGAATCTTGTGAATGTTCTGAAAATTGGATTTGTGATGGATGGAGTGATCCTGATAATGAATGTGGAACAAGAAATTGTAATGATGCAAATGGTTGTGGTACAGAGAAACATAAACCTCTTGAAAAGATGATTTGTGCTCCAGATAATATCTTTGGAGTAATAATTCAAAAGGTTTATGAATTTAGATATTTCTTTGTAGCAGGCATAAGTTTAGTGCTTGTTATACTTCTTATCTTGGTTATTATGAAGAGGCGAGAGGAATAATTTAAACATTCCACAACCTTTAAATAATTACCTTACCTATTTTGATTTAAATAAAAGGGTTGATATGGTATATAAAAAATATATAAAAAGAGGAGGAAAAATTTTCGGCCCTTATCTTTATAAAAGTATTAAAAAAGATGGTAAGGTAATTACAGAATATATTGGAAAAGAGAGAAAAGATTCTGTAATAAATAAGAAAAGTTTTAATAAAAAAACTTTAGCTTTTATTATTGTAGGTTTTCTTTTTTTATCTATTTTTGTTTCTTTTGTATTATCTTCTAAAATTTCTTTAACTGGTTTTGCAATTTCTGAGAGGAATGAATATGTAGAACTTCTTGTTAAAACTTCAGACAATATTCTTTCTAAAAAACCAAGAGATGAATGGACTGATGAGATGTTTGCTGAAGAAAGAGCAGCAATTGGAAAACAAGGATATATAGTTATTATGAAACCTGAAGGATGGAATTGGGGAATTCATGAACTTGATCCAATAGAATCAGTTATTGTTAAAATTCCTGCATCTGATTGGAATGAAGAATGGATTGAACCTGAATATAATATAGATGGAGAAATTTTAACAGAAAGAAAATATAGATTACCTCTTGAAAGTTTTTTAAGCGAATCTGAATTTGAAGAAATAAGAAATATTCCTTATAATGATAAAAATTATAGAAA
>CAZADO010000113.1:0-3615 GCA_964483885.1 uncultured Alphaproteobacteria bacterium
TGGGAAATCTGATATCCGGTTATCTCTATGAGAATCTGGGCAGCAAGATTAATTTTGCTCGCCAGTATCTGGTTAGTCATCTTGGAATGAGTTCAACCGATGCTGCGGCTGTTCCACAGGAAAAAGTCATGGATACGATGGCATCTATGATGAACGGCGGCGTGGGAGCGAGCGTTGACGATGCAACACGGTTGTTGTGGAGTATGCACCATCCTTGGATCGTCTGGGCTATTTTGACCTGTATCGGAGCGATTTCCACGATTCTCATGGTGATTTACTACTTCAACACACGCGGTCAATCGCTGACATCTAACAAGAATATGGCAAGCTAAACATTACAAACTGTCAGTCTATTTCAATAACTACTTGATTTTGTAAAACAAATTTCGTATTATGTTATCTGAATTTATCGGATGACATTGTGCAACCTCCCGTCTCAAAAATTATTTTGTTTACGGGTAATTACGGCAGCGGCAAGACGGAAGTTGCCGTTAATTACGCTCTATGGCTCGCCAAGCAAGACCGACGTGTGAAATTGGCGGATTTGGATCTGGTTAATCCTTATTTTCGCAGTCGCGAAGCAAGGGAACCTCTGGAAGCCGCGGGCGTAAGAGTAATTGCACCCGAAGGAGGTTATCACCATGCGGATTTACCGATTCTCTTACCGGAAGTTCGCGGCTTAATCGAACATCCCGATGAATTCACACTACTTGATGTAGGTGGAGATGATGTTGGAGCCACTGTTTTGTCGGCTCTCGCAGATGTTTTTCGCAAGCAAACCTACGATATGTATTTTGTCGCCAACCGGAATCGGCCTTTTACGGATACGGTTAAAGGATGTCTGAAAATTATGGCCGAGGTCGAAAAGGCATCCCGTTTGCACGTTACGGCGGTTGTCGGCAACACTCATCTAATGGATGAAACAACCCGACCGATGATTGCCGAGGGCATCGATTTCACCGAAAAGGTATCTGCGGCAAAAGGTATCCCTGTAGCGTTTATTGCTGTAGAGCGAAAATTGATTTCATCCAAATCGTCTCAAACATGGGCTCATCCCATTTTACCGATTACTCGCCTCATGCTGCCTCCGTGGCGCACAACGCTTGGCGAGACCAGCTCGCATTCACGGGACGGCTTCGCAAGATTGACTGACACACCGAAAAAACAAAAGAAGGATAGTACTTCATAAAAGCTTATGCCTCTGGTTCTGATTGAAAGAGATCGCTGCAAAGGCTGTGAACTTTGTGTTCAAGCTTGTCCGCAGGAAATCATTAAGATGTCGAAGGAGATTAACACGAAGGGCTATTTCTATGCCCAAGTGGTGGATCAACCTCGTTGCATCGGATGTCAGCTTTGTGCGATTACGTGTCCTGATTTGGCCATTGAAGTCAGCGCTAATGGAGTGTCCTATCGTTTCTTTGCGTACTGAAAGAATTCGTTGATATGGCAAAAGTACTTCTAAAAGGATGTGAAGCAATTGGAGAAGCGGCGGTGCGCGCCGGTGCGCTTCGTTTCTTCGCTTATCCGATAACGCCGCAGACAGAAGTCGCCGAATATTTAGTGCGGAGGATGCCTGAAGTCGGAGGTGTCTTCCTGCAAGCGGAAAGTGAAGTCGCTGCCAGCAATATGCTTTTTGGTGCTGCTTCATCGGGAGAACGTGTCTTCACGACATCTTCCAGCCCCGGCATCAGTTTGATGTCCGAGGCGATTTCGTATATTGCCGCTGCGGAACTACCATGCGTTTTTGTCAACATCGTACGCAACGGACCGGGATTGGGAGGTATTCTTCCATCACAGGGAGATTATTTTCAGGGGACACGCGGCGGCGGGCATGGAGATTACCGGTTGTTGGTTTTAGCGCCTTCCACAGTGCAGGAAACCGTGGAACATATGATGCTGGCGTTTGAACTCGCGGATAAGTATCGCAATCCAATAATGGTGATGGGGGACGGTTTGATTGGTCAGATGATGGAACCAGTGGATTTTTCCGCCGCGCCGCAACCAAATCCACCGGATAAGAGTTCGTGGGCTACAACAGGCGCTAAAGGTCGCAAACCGCATCTAATCAAGACACTTTTCCTTTCGCCGCAGCTCGGCGAAGAACACAATCGCAAACTCGCGGCGAAATATGACAAGATGCGAGCGAATGAAGTCCGCTATGAAGCTTATAATTTGGACGAGCCTCGCAATATAATCATCGTTGCTTTCGGCACGACAGCTCGTGTTTGCAAAACCGCCATAGATACTTTGAAGAAGGACGGGATTGAAATCGGATTATTCCGACCTATCACGCTATTTCCTTATCCCTATGAACCGCTTCGTAAAATTTCTGACCAAAAGGAAACACGTCATATATTAGACGTCGAAATGAATACAGGGCAGATGATTGACGATGTTCGCTTGGCGACATCCGATCGGAAACCGATTACGTTTTATGGCCGACAAGGCGGCATCGTTCCTTCACCGGAAGAAATCGTTGAACAGATCCGAAAGCTGCTGTAATTTCCCAGCAGTTTAGAATGAGTTACTCTTATGGCTTGTAAAGTTATTTTTGATCGTCCGGAATCGATGACCGAGACAATTACGCATTATTGTCCCGGTTGTACGCATGGAGTTATTCATCGGCTTGTCGCGGAAATCTTGGATGAGCTGGGACTGCGTGAACGCGCTGTTGGAGTTGCTCCGGTTGGCTGCTCGGTTCTGGCTTACAATTATTTCAATTGTGATTTCTTAGAAGCGGCACACGGCCGTGCTCCGGCTTTCGCAACAGGTTTGAAACGGACGCGACCGGACTTGATTGTTTTCACGTATCAAGGCGATGGAGATTTAGCATCTATCGGAATCGCGGAAATTATTCATGCAGCGAATCGCGGTGAAAAATTTACGACCATTTTCGTAAATAATGCCATCTATGGCATGACGGGGGGGCAGATGGCTCCAACGACGCTCCCCGGTCAGGTAACGACGACATCACCGTATGGGCGTGACGTACAAAATGTCGGATACCCCATGCGGATGCGGGAATTGCTTTCGTCGCTTCGCACGCCCGCCTATATTGCCCGTGTCGCTGTTCACACGCCGCGTCATATTGTTGAAGCAAAGAAAGCGGTTCGAAAAGCTTTTACCTATCAAAATCAAGGGCGCTGTTTTTCGATGGTCGAATTTCTTTCGACCTGCCCGACAAACTGGGGAATGACTCCCATCGAGGCAACGAAATGGGTACAGGACAACATGGTGCCCTATTTTCCTCTGGGTGAATTGAAGACACCTGAACAAGAGCAAGATGCAGATTGAGGTAAAATTCGCCGGTTTTGGCGGTCAAGGCATTATGAGCGCCGGGAAATTCCTCGCGGAAGCCGGACTTGAAGAAGGCAAAGAAGTCGTCTGGATTCCTTCGTATGGGCCCGAGATGCGCGGCGGAACGGCGTATTGTACCGTAGTAATATCCGAGAATCCGATTGGCTCGCCGATTATCAATAATCCGACGCACCTCGTCGTCATGAATCGTCCGTCGCTGGAAAAATTCGCTCCGACTGTACAACCGAATGGAATCATTATTATCAACAACTCGCTGATACCGATTACATCGGAACGCAAGGATGTCACTGAAATTTT
>CAZADO010000114.1:0-3332 GCA_964483885.1 uncultured Alphaproteobacteria bacterium
TGGAATGCGTAAGCGACCGTGGCGATTCGTTGTCGGGGAGCCATTGCCGGATTCGCGCCGACTTTCACTTCAAGCCAAACACTGTCGTTGTCAAACACCTGCCGGGTAATGGGATTCACACTACCCAACAGAACATCGAAAAGTCCGTCCGTGATTTCCACCGATCCCTGTGTTTCGCTCCAAAGTCTGTTCGCTGGTGATGTCAAAAAAGGATCGTCCCAGATACTGAACGTGATGGAGAAGATTCCGTTCGCCGGTACGCCGTTGGAATCAACCATGGCGCCCTGATAATTCATCATCGACGGAATTGCCCATGCGCTGATAGCATAGATTCCAATTACAAGGAATAATCCGATAATCTTGAGCACAGTGTTCATGCGCACCTCCTCAAAATACTACGTTTTTCAGCGTGTGTCCAATCAGTTTGGTTTTCAATATAGAATATAGTAAGTAGAATTTAAAGATGCATTAGTTTTTTTCTTAAATGTACCATTTTAAGCTGGAATTGTTTCGCGAAGAGAGCATGGAGCCATTTGATTATTTATTCTAAAAATACAACCAGAATTTCGGTGACATACTCCTAAAACTATTGCGCAAATGTTCAAAATATTTGAAACACGATAGAAGTGTCCTCTTATCCGATTTGTCCAGATCTTTTTTAAATAGCTCATGATAAGGTTATTAAAATCCTTCACCAGAGGGCGGTGTATGTGTCGAGAGAGATGGGGAAGGGTTTTAGAACTGCTTAACGGAGTAGGTGGTTGGCCAGGGGAAGCAGAATCTGCAAAAAGCGGACATAAGAAAACCGCGCAAACGGAAGGGACGTTTGCGCGGTTCGGTCAATGATTGTCGCATGGAGGAATGCGCGACAACATTTATTTTGCTAAAACAATTTTCGTTACAGCGCGGAAACGTTCCGCGTCCAAAACGACCAGATAAATTCCCGATGGAAGTTTACTCCCATTGAAGACTGCCGAATAAGTTCCTGCTGCGGCGAAACCGTTTGCAAGCGTGGACACAAGTCTTCCTGTAATATCGTAAACCTTCAATTGTACAAGTCCGGCTTGTCCCACATCGTAGCGAATGGTCGTCTCCGGATTGAAGGGATTCGGGTAATTCTGATAGAGGGCGAAATCCGCAGGTTGAATTTCCGGAAACGCCGTAGCTCGACATATCATATTTTCAGCCCGCGTTTCAAGCCCGGATAGGTCAACATCCGCGAGCAAATACTCGTATTCCTGATTTGCTCTCACATTTTCGTCTTTATAGGTATAGTTTCGTACGAATGATCCGTTGCCCTGTGAAGGAATCCGCGCAATTTCGTTCCAGGTCGTCGTGGCTTTTCGACGATAGATAACGAAACAATCCGTATTGAGTTCACTGGCGGTTGTCCAGGCGAGGTCAATGCAGCCGCTGTTGCCGGTTGCTGTGAAAGACGAGAGTTCGATGGGAAGTACGGCATCGCAGACGGTTTGGAATACTTCCACCGGCCACGGTCCTAAAGGCCATGCATCAAGATTCGTAACGAACAAGGCTCCGAGGTCGCCGAAAGCGCCGTCAATCAGCGCACAACCCCAAGGCCATTGGACAGGAGATAACTGACAGCAGCCCATCGGGGTCAGCGTTCCGTCTCCGTTGTCATGGAAGCACTCCTGTGCCGCCGCATCCTGATTGATGAAGATAACGCTGTTGGAAAAAGGACTATATTCGAGACCGGCGCCATTGAAATTGGTTCCGAAGAACGTACCGCCGCACTGCCATGGGACAGGTGTAGGACCCCACAGGAGACTGGGCTGTAGAGGATTGCTGACATCATAGACAAGATATTTATCAGGGGCGTTGTTTGTGACCGCCCAGAGTCGTTGGTTGTCCGGATCATACGCCAGCCCGGCATAGAGAGGCCCATGACCAAAGCTGTGAATCAGAGAACCCGCATCGTCAATATAGTAAATCATTCTGTTGGTCCATCCCGCGATCCACAGATTTCCGTTCCGGGTATCTACAGCGATTCCGCGCTGCGAAGCGGTTGTGAAGCTCAGTTGAAAGGAGCGTGCCACGTCACCAGTGGTTGGATCGAAGACAACAACGTCGGGAGCCGCTGGGAGGTAGCCGCCCCGGAAAACCTGATAGATAAGCCCGTCGATGGAACTCCATTCGCCGTCGGCGTACCAATCATTCAGACCCAAATCATCCGTGCTCTGCCCGATATAATTGCAGGAAGGTGGTGGAGGATTACAGTCAAATTGAAGTTCAAAATCATACGGGCCGGGATTGCAGCCTATCCATCGATCGACAACAACATAGACAGTTCCAGGCCCAATTTCGTGCATGGTTCGGGAATCTCCGGTTTCCGATCCAATCCAAGTGCAGGGTTGTTCATCGCATTGCTCAACGAAATAGACGTCAATACATCCTTCGTTTTGTTCGAGAATCGTGACGGTGAAATCCATGACGGTTTCGAACGTCAACGCATAGATGACTTCTCCTCCGGGATCGATAAATCCGCAGGACCAATAGGACACATTGTTCGGGTATTCGATGGTCTGTCCCGAGACTATCTCCGGGCATGAAACGGCAATTGCGTTGGAACAATCCAGATTGCCCAGCAGGGGAGTTTCGTATTCTCCCTGCCCGGGTTTTAACGGGGCGGTTGTCGCATCGATTCCCGCATAGGTCAACGCATTCATACAAAGCAAAATCGTAAAGATAAAAATCCAACGCATCAAAGGCGTTCTCATTGGACGTCTCCTTCTATAAACAAGGACAACACAATGATGATAAGAAGAGCTGCACGACAACATCCCTTTTCTTAACGGAAGCGCGTACGTCACCTTAGAAGAGCTTATTGTGAACGTTTCGAAAGGGGAGTGCAGCAATGTCTAAATTGAATGTTATAAATCTATCCTATACTCGACTTTAATTCAATGATTATTTCATTTTCGAGAATTAATTTTGCTTAAAACTTCATGTATGACGAGCGTGTTAGTATAATATTTCTGCTCAACAGATGAATTAAGCGTATCCGCATAACGATTCATAATAGAAAAGCCCCGACTGCTTTTCCAAGCAATCGGGACAAAAATAAATAAGTTACGTGAAACTCGTTAAAGGGGAATTATATAGAGAGGGATAGTTCTATTTAAAAAAGTGCCTCTCAGTTCATACAAATGTATTCCAAGATGGGATTAAAACAAACTCAACAATTCACGATTGATGAATTTTGCACAGCGAGGGCCGCGGTAAATAAACGCCGTATAGATTTGCGCGAGGTCGGCGCCCGCTTCGAAAATCTTCGCAGCATCGGTTCCGCTAAAGATACCTCCCGACGCGAT
>CAZADO010000115.1:0-2657 GCA_964483885.1 uncultured Alphaproteobacteria bacterium
TGTGTCAATCACACGTACTTGCGGAGCGCGGATGCGCTCGTTTATCCGAATCGATACTGCTTTTTGTCTTTCTTTCTGGCTCGTAAATCCTCCGAATTTTACCCTAAATTATTCTGACGTCTTTGCGAGAATTTCCCCTTGCAAACGATCCGTCACGGCGTCCAAATCGAATGTCCCCAAATCGCCTTTTTTATGCCGACGCAAGGCGACGTGTTTGTTTTCCATTTCGCGAGCTCCGACCACAGCCATATAGGGAATTTTCAGACTTTCCGCCTGACGAATCTTGTAGCCGATTTTCTCACTGCGCAAATCCGCTTCCACCCGGAATCCCCGTTCGGCCAGTGTCTCTTTTACCTGCGCAGCGAAATCGTTTTGCTTATCCGAAATCGGCAGGACCGTTATCTGAACCGGCGCCAGCCACAACGGCAAATCTCCTGCATAGTGTTCCAGAAGAATGCCGACAAACCGTTCGATGGAACCCAGCAACGCTCGGTGGAGCATGATGGGAACATGAGCCGCGCCGTCTTTGCCGATGTATTCCAATCCAAAACGCTCCGGCATCGAGAAATCACACTGCACGGTGCCGCATTGCCATGTACGATGGAGAGCGTCCCGAATGTGGAAGTCAATCTTCGGTCCGTAGAACGCGCCTTCGCCCGCATTCACTTTGTACTTCACACCGAGGGAGTTCAAAGCATTCGCTAAGACTTTTTCTCCCATGTCCCAGATTTCATCGCTGCCGATACGGTCGCGAGGGCGAGTCGAAAGCTCAACATCAAAATCTTCAAAACCGAAATCACGGTACATTTTGAAGATGAACTGAACAATTTTCGCCGCTTCTTCTTCAACCTGCTCCGGTGTCGCGAAAACATGGGCGTCATCCTGAGTGAAGACTCTCACACGAAACAGCCCGTGAAGCACTCCCGACTTTTCGTAGCGATGAACCAAACCCAATTCATTTAACTTGAGCGGCAAGTCGCGGTAGCTCACCTGATGGGATTTGTAAATGAGCAGATGTCCCGGGCAATTCATCGGTTTCACCGCGTAGGCTTGTTTGTCCACTTCGGTGAAATACATATTGGCTTGATAATGATCCCAGTGCCCGGAACGACGCCATAAATCTTCACTTAAAACCAGCGGAGCCTGCACTTCTTGATAGCCGGCCTTGCGATGTTCTTCCCGCCAGTATTTTTTAATTTCCTCGACAATCGCGACTCCTTTCGGATGCCAGAAAGGAGCGCCCGGAGCCTCGACGTGGAAACTAAATAAGTCGAGTTCTTTTCCTAAGCGTCGATGGTCGCGTTTCTGAGCTTCTTCAAGGCGATGAAGGTGCTCGGCTAAAAGCTCTTTTATTGGATACGCTGTCGCATAAAGACGCTGTAGCATTTTGTTGCGTTCATCGCCACGCCAATAAGCGCCCGCTACCGAAAGAATCTTGAAATTCTTGATACGCCCTGTCCGGTCAACATGCGGACCCCGGCACAGGTCAATAAAATCTCCCTGTTCATAGACGGTAGGAGTCGTGTCGAGATATTCAATCAGCTCGATTTTATACGGCTCATTCAGTTTTTTGAAAAGAGCGAATCCTTCATCTCGATTGAGCTCCTTGCGAACAATAGGCAGATTCTGTTTGGCAATCTCCGCCATCTTCGCTTCGATAACCGGGAAATCTTCCTGCGTGAAGACGTGTTCGGAATCGATATCGTAGTAGAAACCGTCGTCAATCGGTGGGCCAATCGCAAGCTGCGCATCCGGCCAAAGTTCTTTAACCGCATGCGCCATCAGATGCGACGCCGAATGCCAGTAAATGTGTTTGCCTTCATCATCGGCAAACGTCAACCAACGGAAGTCGCCCCCTTCATCCATCGGCCGGTGCATGTCCCAGATATGACCATTTAGCAGAGCGCCTAAAACGCCCGCCGGTACGTTAATATCACCGTTGGAACGTAAATCAACAGGTTTGGCCGCCGGTTCAACTTTAACGACTTTCCCGTCAGGAAATTTTAGTTCCAATTCTTTCATAATTAAACCGCAGTCCACAGGTGCAGTCCTTTAAACTACCTATCACACGCTCACATGGACTGTTAATCTGTGGACTCTCGTGGGCGATACAAGACTCGAACTTGTGGCCTCTTGCATGTCACGCAAGCGCTCTAACCAACTGAGCTAATCGCCCGTTTGCTCCCGCTTCAGGGGACGGTTGGCTTTCGATGCCGATTCGAGTGTCGCCCCTTAAGTATTTATAGCCGGGATAACAGGATTCGTGCCGGGGGCCGGACTTGAACCGGCACGGGGCTTTTTTAGGCCCCCAAGGATTTTAAGTCCCCTGCGTCTACCATTCCACCACCCCGGCAAACCGGATTATCTTCTGGAGGCGGCGAGCGGATTCGAACCGCTGAATAGAGATTTTGCAGACCTCCGCCTTAACCACTTGGCCACGCCGCCGATAACAAAGACCTCGCTTGCAGCAGACTTGGAGCGGGAGACGGGACTCGAACCCGCGACAGTCACGTTGGCAACGTGATACTCTACCAACTGAGTTACTCCCGCAGAAAAAAATCCGAAATCCGAAATTCCAAAATCCGAAAGTAATATTTTGGTTTTTGGATTTTTGATTTTGGATTTTCCTTGTGGACCTGAGGGGGCTCGAACCCCTG
>CAZADO010000116.1:0-4285 GCA_964483885.1 uncultured Alphaproteobacteria bacterium
TATGTGACGGACAGCGGCAATGGACATGTTTACCGTATTGATGTGTCGTCAAGTCAGTACACCATCTTGGCGACTCCCATCAGCGGGGCACGCGCTTCGAACGGCATCTATTATGAAGCAACAGGAAACCGGTTGATTGTCGGCACGAATCGCAGCAACTCGTCCATCTTCGAAATTTCGCTTCCGGGCGGCGAAGTGTCAACAATTCTTGAAACGCCCTATGCTGTTTTAGACGGCATTACAGCCGATGGCGATGGGAATATCTATATCGCGAGTCTCTATGTCCCATCTTGGCAAGCAGGCTCGAACACGATTTATCGTTGGCCGCCGGATTTCAGTTACGGCCCTGATACGTTGTTTACAGACCATCACAGCCCGGCGGATATTTACTACAACATTCGGGATAATATCCTCGCTGTACCGAATTTATACGGCAACACGGTGGAGTTCGTCGATATGAGTTCGTCGATTTCTCCGGGAATAGCTTACGACGTACCGGAGCTATTCGTTGTCGAAGCGCCGTATCCGAATCCGTTTAATCCGGTGACAACCATCCCGTTGACGCTACGCCAACGTGCTAAGTTGACAGCGGATGTGTATAACACACTCGGTGGTAAAGTCGCCACACTTGCAAACGGAACTTTCGAACCGGGAAATCATCATCTGGTGTTCCAAGCAGGTGATTTAACAAGCGGCGTCTATTTCGTTCGAGTGCAAACGGAAAGCGATTACTGGACGAAGAAAGTTGTTCTGATGAAATAGAAATCGAGTGGGAAGAAAATTTTGAACACACCTTTAGTCACTCCCGAATGGGTGAATGCTCATATCGGGGAGGAAGATTTAATCATCGCGGATGTGCGATGGTATTTTGAAGAGAACGGTCGGGACGCGTTTCTCAAAGGACATTTGCCGCGAGCGATTTTTCTTGACCTTGACGACGAACTTGCCGACCGTTCAGACTTGACGCGAGGGCGGCATCCATTGCCCGAGCTGAAAACATTCGTAGAATTGCTTGCTCGCGTTGGAATCGGCAAACAAACGAAAGTCGTCGCCTACGATGATACGTTCGGTTCCATCGCTGTACGGCTCTGGTGGATGCTAAAACAACTCGGCCACGAGAAAGTATCTGTGCTGGACGGTGGCATCACGCGCTGGGAAACGGAAGGTTATCCTATTGAAAGTGGTGAATCGAAACCTTACGTGCAAGCGAATGAGCCGTTGGATTATTCTAAAGGGTGGGAGGGGATTGTTAGCAGGTTTGAGCTTGGCGCGGCAACAACCGGTGAGATCATGTTACTGGATGCACGAGCACCTGAGCGTTATAGCGGGGAAGAGGAACCGATTGATTTCCGCGCGGGGCATATTCCCGGTGCTGTCAATGCTCCGTGGGCGAATAATCTCACGGAAGGAACGCCGCAAATCTTTCGCAAGCCGGACGACCTCCGAAAGATGTACGAAAAGCTTGGAGTGACACAAGACAAACAAATCGTCTGTTATTGTGGTTCCGGCGCGACCGCCTGCCACAATATTCTTGCTCTGGAATTAGCAGGCTTTAAAAACGTGCGTTTGTATCCCGGTTCTTGGAGCGAATGGATTCATCATAATCCGTAAGCAAAAAAAATCCCCCCGTTTACGGGGGGACACAGGAGGTGACCTTATTTCGCCGTGGTGTATGTGTCATGCGCCCGCAAGTTTTTTCCGCGTGATTTCGTAGAGAAAAACAGCCGTCGCGGTCGCCAGATTCAGCGATTCCGCGCCGCCGCTTCCCGGCAACGTTGCGCGATGCGCACATGCCTGCGTTAAGTCTTCAGATAATCCCCGCGTTTCATGTCCGAGTACCAGCAAAACAGGCGCGCGTAATTCTTTAGTCGTCTGCAAGGGATGGCCGCCGTGAGCTACTGCCGCGACAGTACTCCCTTTCCAGTTTTTTATAAATCCCAAGAGATTTTCTTCTCGCCGAAATGGCTGCCGGAAAATCGCTCCCATCGAGCCTCGCACTACCTTCCCGTTCCAAACGTCTGCCGAACCTTTACCCAAAATCAAAGCTGACGCTCCAAAAAACGCTGCGGTGCGCAGCAATGTCCCGCAATTTCCCGGATCAGTGACTTGTTCCACCAACACCGCCACATCTGATTTCCGAACCGGTAGCTCAAACACATTTCCAATCGCTAAAATCCCCTGTGAATTTTCCACGTTCGAGAGCCGCGCAAAATCGCGTGCATTTGCCAAGAATACATCTTTTTTCGTTGAACGAATTAGTGACTCGAACCGGGGAAGATGTTCCCGTAGAACAACCACTGCTTCTATCGGAGCTTTTGCTTTCAGAGCTTCTCGAACGCAGATGTCTCCTTCAATGAGGAATTGACTGCGCTCCCGGCGATATTTCTTTTGTTTGAGCGACGCCCAGCGTGTAAGCTCTGTGCGGGATGGTTCAGAAAATTTCATAGCTCATTCTACCTTTTTACTACTCGTCGTTAAATATCCATCCAACCAAAGCCCGACAATTCCAAGCACCGCGATGATGCTGTAAACAACTCCCCATCCCGGCGTTCCCACGAGAAAGAAACCAATCCCCAGCGTCAATCCCAACACAAGCGCGAGCCCCTCAATCCACCCGCGAAGTGGTCTTGCAACCGATTCCGGCGGCAGTGCTTTGTCCAGACTGCGACGCACTCGCCCCCAAATACCGACCGGTCTCGTTTTCCGGTAGAACTCGACAAGGACGTTCATCGGAGCTGAGGATGTCAGGAATGTGACGCTAACCCAAACGAGTGCTGAACCCAACACCGTCACAAGCAGTTTTTCGGCGAACGTGAAATCTCCCACCGAAAACGCCCAGATAGAAATCGCACTCGAAGCCGCCATCGCGCTGATTTCACTCCATGCATTAATTCGCCACCAGAACCAGCGAAGAATATACACCGGCCCTGTGCCCGAGCCGAACGCGATGATGAATTTAAACGCTTCGGTGACGCTCTGCATCCAGTACGCCGCAAGTCCCGCCGCTACTAAAACAAATGCCGTTGCTACTTTTGAAATAATCAGGTAATGGCGTTCGCTGCGTTCTTTAATCAGAAAGCGCCTGTAAAAATCATGAACAAGATAACTCGCGCCCCAATTGAGTTGCGTGGAAATCGTGCTCATAAACGCGGCAAGAAGAGACGCAACCAGCAATCCTTTCAAACCTGCAGGCAGAATCTCCATCATCAACCGCGGATACGCCATTTCGGGATCGGCAATCTGGGGATAGACGATAATCGTTACCAGCGCGACCATTATCCACGGCCATGAACGAAACGCAAGATTGGAAAGGCTATACCAGAGTGTGGCGAGCAGCGCGTGTTCTTCATTGCGGCAGGCGTTCTGTCTTTGGATAATTTTTCCGCCGCCATCCGAATTAACATTTGCCCACCACACCATGAACGTATAGACACCGAATGCGACAAACGCCGGTGTCCAGAATTCCGCGCTGAAGGGACTAATACCTCCCGGTGAGGGGACAAGCTGCAGAGTTTCGGAGCCGCCCAGAGCTTGGCCTAATTTCTCATGCAAAGAACTTAAACCGCCGACATGATTCACCGCATAGATGGCAAAGACAATCGCGCCACCCTGTGCGACAATATACTGCAGCAAATCCGTCAGCGCGACTCCCCATAAACCCGCAAGTAACGTATAAAAAAACGCCAGGCCGGTAAAGAGCAAAATAGCCGTCATCTTTTCCCAGCCGACGGCGGCATTCATAATCTTCGCCATCGCTAAAATCACCCAGCCCATGCCGATGACGTTGATGGGCAGTGCCAACCACAGCGCGCGAAAGCCGCGCAGGAATTTCGAAGGAAGCCCATGCCCGTAGCGCTGTTCGGTCAATTCTACGTCGGTCAAAACTCCCGCGCGTCGCCACAGAGGCGCTAAGAAAAACGCGGCGAAGAGAGAACCAACACCGAAACACCACCATTGCCAGTTTTCGTAGATGCCGACGGTACGCACCAGTTTGGTGACGTACAGCGGCGTGTCGCACGAAAAACTTGTGGCGACCATCGACGTCCCGGCTATCCACCATGGTAACGCTCGTCCCGCTAAGAAATATTCTTCGGTCGAGCGGTGAGCGCGCCGCGTCATTGCTACGCCGACAATTACGGCGATGAGGTTGTAGGCGATGATAATCGCCCAATCTACATGTGCAAGCATTGTGATAAAGATAACACAAAATATTTTAACTGCAAATCGCTATCGGGCACGCGGGGACGCATGCCGCGGCGGATAACTCGCCGAGCCGGGTTCAGCT
>CAZADO010000117.1:0-9449 GCA_964483885.1 uncultured Alphaproteobacteria bacterium
AAGGTTCGCGATAAGAAAACGGGAGAATCCATACCGGGAGTTTCGGTCTGGGTGAAGGGAACCACTCGCGGAGCCTCTGCGAATGTCGAAGGATTTTTCTCGATCCCCGATTTAGAACCTGAACCCATAAAACTCGTTTTCACCGCGATGGGATATGAGCGGTTTGAACAGCCGCTTGATTTGGTTGAGGGGGATCACCTCAATATGGCTATCTATTTAAAACCGACGGTTCTGAAGATGGAAGCGGTTGTGGTAGAAGCGGAAACGGAGGAGTTGAAATACACACCGCAAGTCGCTCATGTCGAAATCGAAACTCGCGAGCTTGCCGCATTGCCGCAATTGGCCGAGCCTGATTTGTTTCGCTCACTCCAGATTTTACCCGGTGTATTATCGTCATCCGATTTTTCGTCGGAGTTGAATATCTGGGGTGGTTCCAGCGACCAGAACCTGATTTTGCTCAATGGCATCGAAGTGTACAAGCCAACCCATCTGGGAGGTATTTTCTCGGTGTTCAATATGGACGCCGTAAAGGATGTCAAACTTATCAAGGGCGGATTCGGGGCGGAATACGGCGGGAGACTATCGGCGGTCGTGGATGTCGCCGACCGCGAAGGCAATCGAAATGATTTTCAAGGGAAACTCGGATTGTCACTTTTGTCTTCAAACGCCATCTTTGAAGGACCATTTCCCCGTGGCTCATGGCTTGTCGCGGGACGTCGGACGTATGTGGATGCCGCGACGAAACTTTTAAAGAACAGCGGCGTCATCGACGACGAATTGCCCTACTACTTTTACGATTTCAATGCTAAAGTCACGCGCGATTTTGCCAATGGGGATCGTTTATCGCCGTCGGTCTATACCGGCCGTGATATTCTAAAATTGTCTTCCTCCACAGATGATCAGATTCGTATGAACTGGGGGAATACGACGTACAGCCTGCCTTTCATCCACATTTTTTCACACAAGCTGTATTCGCAGACCACGCTGGCGGGAAGTTTCTTTGATTCCAAGCATCGGTTTGATAGCGGGGATCTCTTCTTTGCATTCGAGAACGAAGTGCAAGACTTAACGTTGAAATCCGATTTGACCTTTTTCGCGACTCCGCGTCATACGTTACTCTTCGGTGCAATGGCGAAACTCCTGAGAACGGATCTGGGCATCTACACGGATACGCAAGTCATTACAGATGATCACGACGAAGGGACACTTTTTGCAACATATCTTGCTGACAACATCCGCTTGACGCCGTCCATCGCCATCACCCCCGGTGTGCGTCTCGAGCACTTCACGTTGTCTGAGCTGACAGAAGTTATGCCGCGTTTTGGGATTCGCAAGGATTTGAGCGATTACTCACATTTGAGCGCGGCATGGGGAATGTATACACAATACCTGCAATTGGTCAGGTTCGGAGGTGGATTCGCATCCATCTTCGATTCATGGGTGCCGCTCGACGACACCTTCCAGCCAAATCGCGGGCAGCAATTTGCGCTGACGTATAAGAACGAAGAGTTTGGTCCGTTCGAGTTGACGACGGACATCTATTACAAGCGATTCGACAACATCATCGAGTTCGACATGAACACGACTGACGATGCTGATACTGAGCTCAAAGATATGTTTCGCACGGGTGATGGCTACGCTTATGGATGGGATATGCTGCTGCAGGGGGATTGGAAATCGTATGATTTCATGATTGGCTATGGTTTGGGAAATTCGAGACGTTCCTTTGAAGCTTATGACAATGGATTGGTTTATCCGGCTCCGTTTGATCGACTGCACAACACCAACCTGTTTTTTTCCCGCAAGGTTCGCAGACGAGGCAGTCTGGAAGTCCGGTTCAATTATGGAACAGGCCAACCCATTACAGCGACAGTCGGTGTGTACAGTCCCGGCTTGGATTTACCGCCGCAATTTTTCGTTCCGGGCAGAAAGAACAACTTCCGAATTCCGGACTATTATCGCCTCGATATTGCCTATCGTTTGAGGTATGAGTATTCGAAATGGACGTTTTCACCGTTCATCGAAATCCTCAATGTGACCAATCATGAGAACGTTTTATCGGTGGATTATGATTTAACCACCAATCCGGCGACCCGGGAAGAATTGGGTCAGCTTCCGATTCTGCCGACCGTTGGATTTACCGCGGAGTTTTAAATGAAGAAAATAATATATACCTTGTGGTTTCTGTTTATCGCACTGGCGCTGGTGGGGTGCGATAGGAACGAAGATGACCTGTTTGTCGAAGAAATCGTCGTGGACGGTTTTCTCTATGTCAATCATCCGCTATCGATTAACCTGACTCATACCGTCCCGATAAAACAATATTATGATCCGGATGCGGTTCGAGTATCCGGAGCAGATGTGCGCATCACAGTCGATAATCATGAATTCCATTTGATCGAACAATTGCCGGCCAAGCCCGGGACCTACAGTTTGCCTGCCGATTCGCATATCGTCACGACAGGAAAACGCTACGACTTATGGTTGGCAAAGAACGGCACGGTTATCACTGCGACCACTGTCGCAGCGGCGGCGCTTCAGATCGATTCCACGAATCTCGAAAACACCGGCCCTACGAATCCGGATACCATCGAATACGGCGATACGGAGTTCTATTTTCACTGGAACGAAGACCCGGCGAATTTCGGTTATTTCATTATCATGGAGAATATTGAACCGGATTGGTTTAATGTAGATCGGGAAGTCAGTGGGGACAACGGCCCCAATGAGACGAACCTGTCCGCGATTCCCTTGCGGGATACGGATGAATTTACGGTTCCCTGGATTTTTTATGGATATACCGGAACGCACCGCATACGAGTACTATCCTGCGGGCAGGCGCTGTGGGATTATGTCAATACGACCCTGCTCGGAGAAGCGGAGAATTACCCGGTGACCAATTTGAGTCAGGGGCGAGGTGTGTTCTGTGCTGCTGGTGCGGATACCGTGTATTTTGAACTCGTGGATGTGATTGAGGATTAAAGTGCGTTAAGATCGTTCCGCACGGACGTGCGCTTGGGTCGGCTGCGAGCAGCCAACACCGCAGGGCAAATTCATACGATTGTAAGATACTCCGGGCAGATCAGGATATCTGCCTAGGCGCATGCAATTTGTGAATAATTTATCTTGACAAAGTCCATTTTTCTTAGTATATTAATCTCGCCTGCTTACGGCAAAAAGGGTCTTGAGAGTCCTAAGTAACACGATGACACTGCCAATCGAACAGAGACAGATAGAGACCTTCTTACTAAAAACAAGATACGATATATAAAAATCTCCGAGTCTTTTGTTTCTACGGGGCCCCCTATGAAACGAGACCGAAAGGGTTTGACTGGAAACGGTCAAGCCTCCACATTTTGGAAAGGAGATGAGACCTTGAAATTTCCCCACCTTATCCTCCCGGGTGATTCAAGCCCCTCGCGAAGAACATCCTCCTTGTTCTTGTCTCCTTTTTATTTTCTGAGAACCTAATCAGTTCAACGGAACGAAAATCTTGAAGGAGATCAAAATGCGTTTCTTCAATCGCATGATGCTGTTTGCTGTCCTTTGTCTTGTGCTCGTGCTCGGCTGCAGCAAGGAAGATGACAACAATCCCACCGGATCCACACCCACGAATACTTCAATTTGGATACACATGAACGGAGATTCTACCGAGTTTCTCTTTTCAGCGTTGCCGAAAATAGACGTGGACGGTGAAGAAGCTATTCAGCTCAGCGAATTTGTCGATACCACAATGATACCGATGTACGAGGATCGGGATGGCATACTCTATGATGCCCGGCCACTATATGGGTATCAGGTTATGGGAGCGGATGGTTTTTCGGCTTCCGGGAGTAGAGGCTATCTGGATAATAGATGGGAAGAAATGGAGCTGGGACACATTGTTGTTTCCACAGGACGTGCTATTTTTCCCGATGAGCTGATTGATTTGCCTGGCGCTTATAATGTCAGTGATGTCGCGAAAATCTATATTTACCGCAAGCTTGATGTCAACACGCCGGATACGCTCTCGTTCGTGGAATTTAAGGATGTCGCTGCCGTAGAAGTTACCAATCATGACGGGGAACCCGAAGACGCACTCCCGCTGAAGGATTTCGTCGAAGCGCTGGTGGCTAATCCGGGAGATTATCAGTATAATGTGCGGACTCTGGATGATTTCGGTCCCGGTGAAGATATGACATGGGCGGAGTTTCAGACCGGATACTGGCTGCTTGTAAGTGAGAAGACAATCTTTACGGATGAGAATCTCACGGGCGGCAGCTATAAGCTCAAGGTTCTGGAGAAAATCCTGGTGAATCAGGTCGTTACTCAATGAAATTTACCCGTATAATTCTGGGATTAATCCTGTTTGCGGCTTTCGGCTGCATGGTTCCGGTTTTTGCGGAATCCAGTCCTGCAGACGATGACACGAGTGCGCTCGTCTATACGCTGGAGGAAGTGGTCGTTTACGGAATTCGCACCTTCGGCAGCACCTCGATGATAACGGAAATCACCGCAGAGGAGATTCAGGAGAGAAACGCGGTTACCGTTGCCGATATTTTACGCTCAGATCCGGGATTGACGGTGACTACAGGCGTAAAAGCCGAAACGGAAACGAAAATCCGCGGATTTCCTGCGCGGGATGTGCTGGTGCTTGTGGACGGCCGGCCGATTAATCCCGGCTATTACGGGAAAGTGGATTTGGCGATGCTCCCGCTGGACAACATCGCCAAAATTAAAATCATCAAGGGACCGGCATCAGTCGCTTATGGCGCGAACAGCATGGGCGGCGTGATTAACATTGTAACGAAGAATGGACTGGAAACACCACGGACGGTTGTTGAAAGTGAGTTCGGCGATTATAAATTCCGCAAGCTCAGCGTCAATCACAGCAGGCAAGTCGGCCGGTTCAACTATTGGCTTTCCGGCTATGAAAACTATTCTGATGGGTATGTGCTTAGCAAGGATTTTGCGGCAACATCGTTGGAAGATGGCGGTCTTAGAGGAAACAGTTTTTATCATAAGACCGGAGTGAGCGGCAAAGTAGGATTTCAACCGTCTCCGGCTAATCTCTATGCGCTGTCGTTAGGTTATCATTGGGCGAAGAAGGATGTGCCGTACACGATTTATACTTTTGAATCCCCGCAGTTCCGAACCTTTCCGGAATGGCAGCGAATCAGCAGCGCGCTCTCCGGTAACTGGCTGCTGAGAGACGATATGAGTCTCAAGGCGATTGTTTTCGCGGATGCGCAGCACGACCGTTTGATTGATTACAGCGGCTCTGCGATGCGTGACGACCAGATCGTATGGGATTCCAAATTGGAAAACTGGACTTTCGGGAGTTCGGTGGATGGACGGTTCGATGTCGGGAAAAATCACCGACTGCAAGCAGGCATGAACTTCAAGCGTGATTTGATGAATAAAAAAGCCGATATCAATGATCCGTGGGTATCACATACGATTTATACCGGAACGGTGTTTTCGCAGGACAACTACCGCCCTTGGAAACGCACGGAAATCACCGCAGGTGTCAGCTTCAACGTTTTCGGAATCGAAGAGAAGAATTTAACGACGCAGAAGTTTTGTCCGATGGTGAGTGTTCGACAGGGATTACCGTGGGAGCTTCAGGGTCGCGCCAGCTATGCGAATGCGATTCGTCATCCGACGCTACATCATTTGTACAGCGAGAGTTCCGGCAATCCTGATTTGAATGCGGAACAAGCGGATAAATTTGAAGTCGGTTTGGAACGAAGTTTCGAGTTCAACAGCCCTCACCGGTTTCTATCGATAGAAATCGCGTTTTTCCGCAATGACTTGACGGATTTGATTTATCGGGCGGCGCGCTCTTATCGCTTCCAAAATATCGGCGATGCAACGCTGCAGGGATGGGAATTGCGCACGCAATTCGAACTTTCCCGCTTTGTATCCGGTGATGTGAGTTATGGTTATATCGATCCCAATGAGTCTTCTACGGTGCTGTTAGAAGAGGTATCGCCAAATCGGATTCGAGCGTCGCTTACAGGCCGAACAGGTTTCGGAACGAAAATGCTCTATGAATTGAATGCTTTCGACGAACGTTCCACTTACATTGCGACTCGCGATTTATCCGCGTACACGATTCACAATGTGACAATTTCTCAAAAGGTTGCTCCGTTCCTGAAAGTGTATGTGAAGGCTAATAATTTAGCAGACGAATATTACGAAGAAGAGTTGGGTTATCCGGGAGCGGGGCGACAGTTTTTTGCAGGGATGACCTGGACGATTTAAGCAGGTGCGCGGATTTTTGTGGGGGAAAAGAAGTGTCCGGTAAAACGGACTCCTTTTTTATGACGGCTGCACACTAACCAAAGTTAAAAAGAAACCCCCTATAATCCCCCTACTAAAGTAGGGGGATGTCTTGTTAAAATGTATGTTCAAACGGCGATAGTCTTATGTGCCCAGTGAGTCCGTGTGCAGCGATACGTTCTGCAAATCGAAATTCACCGCCATGTCCACCGATTCGCAGGCGGCATAGCGTGTCAACGACTCGGGCGGAGCGGAGGTTTTCAGTTGATAGCCGACGACATTGATACATTCCGGAGGCGATAGATATGACGTTCCGTATCCAGCCATGAAGCCAATCAGGAGCAATGCGGCGGCTTTCAGGAATGTGACATAGGTGATTCTTGTCGCGCGAGGGAGCGGATATATCTGTTTCTCGATTTCCGGTTCGATGCTGCCGATGATATCCGTTTCACGGCGCAGTCGCTCGAATCTTGCGCGGCAATCATCGCATTGCAGTAAATGATTTTTCAGTTCTGATTCTTCATGCTCATCCAAAAGCTGCAGCACTGATTTCAGAAGGTTATCGTCATCCGGGTGTTTCATTATCGAAAATTCCTTTCTCTTGCAATGTCTTCCGACAAGCTTTCACGGCGTAAAAGATGCGGGATTTCACGGTCCCAATCGGCAAGTTTGTCATTCGTGCGATGTCGTCGTAGCTGTGATTGCCGTAGAATCTCAAAATGAGAATATCTCTGTGATGTTCATCGAGAGCATGAATTGCGTTAGCGATGTAATCATCCCGTTCTTTGAGCAAAACGGATTTCAAAGGCGATGGAGTAGGATCCGTCAGTGTCTGACTTTCCAACGAAAGATTCCGTTGTGAACGTTTTTTTTCCTTCAATGCCAAGCGATAGGCAATCGTGGAAAGGTACGCTTTGAAGCTGCCTTCGCGGTGTTTCGATCTGTGGCGAAGCAAGCGCACAAACGTTTCCTGTACCAAGTCCTGTGCGATACTCATCGAGCCGGTCATCAGAAGCGTCATTTTAATTAGCGGTGGGCTGTATTGCTCGACGAGATAACACCACGCTGTTTCATCCCCTCTTTGCGCGCAATTTAAGCAATCCCAATCCGAACTCATCTTTTGATGTTCTGGCGCTCACACCAGGTTTTTATTTCCTCAATATCGTCGAATCGACACCACATTTCCACCATCAAGTCTTTTATCCCGCCTTCCGGGAAGAGTGTTTCCAGATGTTTTTCGTACCAATGGAACAAATCGAGCCGATACCCGCGTATGTCATTTGCCGATGAATCCAGTATCGCATAGAGACTCGCCGCGTAATTCGTCATAATCGGAAGCGCGGCATCTCCTTCTCTGGAATAGTGCAAGCGCCAACTGTCCAGCCCTCCTGTCCGATAGTCTTCCAGCCAAATTTTTATCAGCTCCTGCAAGTCCTGCTTGTAAGGTTTAGTCGGTGGTGTTGCTAAGGTGACTAATCCTAATGGACGTCCCTTTTCTCTGTAGCGCTTCACAACATCCGAGTCATAGAGAGTATGCGACAGATAAACCGGCCGTCCTTCTTTGATTGCAGACTCGATAAGGCGAACGATAAGGGTGTCTCCGAACGGGCCGCCGGGTCCGACGGGAGTTTTCTTCGCCTTCATATCGGCGAGAATGTTTTCCCGCAGTTCATCCAGTTCCGATGTCGTGATAAAACGCGGCAGACCTTTCTTAACCATATACGTCGGATACCAATCTGTATTGAGCAGGGAGCGATTGACAATCAGAATATCGGGGCGGAAATTCAGCAGTTGTGTCAAGATAAAACCCGGATAGGTATCGTTGTCTCCATTTGTGATTAGGATGGCGTTCTTGTCGAGACCAACCAACATGTTATAGTTATAATCCAGAATTTCATCAGCGACGGCTCCGCCTTCGAGCAGTTTTCGTAGGGCGATTTTCAAGTGTTCGTCATCATCGTTTGTCATATAATGAATCACCAGCGAAAACCACGGGTCCATGTATTCCGGATCAAGCTGCGTCGCACGTTCCAGATAATTACGTTCAACATCACCGCCGGAAGCGCCATGTTTGAGCATGCTGGACAGATATAGGATTGTGGGATTCGCGGGATATTTTTTCAGGCCGCGCTCGAGCAGTTTTTCATACTCGTCGTCACCGGCATAGCGCGCCGCATACATCCAGTTGGCATACGCGTCTTCGGAAGGGAATTCTTTGTAGTATTCCTTCCAGAGTTTGGCTAATTCTTCATACGTTTCTTTATCGTAAACCACCTCACGCTTGCTGCGGATTTTCTCCGGTCGGATGATGTCTTTCGCGGTCGCAACAGATAGTTGCGTAAGAATTAAACCGCAAAAGAGACAGACCATTAGAGGGAAGAATTTTACTTTCGACATCTTGCATGTCTCCTTCGGTGATTAGAAATCGGGTTCCTATACATATAATCCCCGAAGCTGCAAAATGTTCATTTTGAGGGTCTCCTAAATTAAATCAGCAGCAAACCGAACAGAGCGAGAAGTCCCGTCCAGAGCGACGAAATATCCAAGCCCAGCGAGGGAAGCAGGAGCAGACTTGCCATCAGAGCTCCAAGACTGCCGCCGAGAAGGTCTGCCGCATAGAGCGGCGCGCCTTTATCCGGCGTTTTTTCGGTGGCATAACAGAAGAACGAGCCCACAACAACACCCGCGAAGCAAAGCCATACGATTCCGACAATGGTATATCGCATGCCATCCCAGTGAAACAGAGCCATGGATAAGCCACAAAGCACGACAAGCGAGAGTGCAAGCAGATACCCGCCTGCTCTAGTTTTTGCTGCCCATCGACCCGGTAATGGACTGATGGCTAATCCCGCCATGAATCCAGCTAAAAGTAAACCGATATCTTGAAACAGAACTCCACTTGCCGTCTGAAAACGCAGCAGAACCGCGAATTCGATAACCATGCCTGCAAAACCAGCGAGGCTGACTGAGAGAAGTTTGGCAGCGACGACGCGACGTTTTACTATCCAGAAAAGCACAAGCATAGGAAGCAGAAGCCACCAGAGCCAATTCCCTGTTCCGGCATGAAAATCGGATAGCTTATAGTAAAATTTCGACAGCCATAACAACAGTGTCAGTTGATAGCAGACCGGTTTTAAATCCGAATTGACGGGCGCAATCGTCTGATTCAGTATTTTTTCGATTTC
>CAZADO010000118.1:0-4076 GCA_964483885.1 uncultured Alphaproteobacteria bacterium
GTAATCTTTCGTAGGACCGATGGTCATTTTCTTCGCCATCTCCACGACTCGCTCTGTGACTTCGTCGTAGAGTTTTTCATGGATGATGGCGCGGGAACATGCGGAGCATTTCTGTCCTTGAAATCCGAAGGCGGCTGTATAGATTCCCAGAGCAGCATCTTCAGGATCGGCGGATTCATCGACAACGATACAGTCCTTGCCGCCCATTTCGAGGATGGTGCGCTTAATCCAAATCTGTCCGGGTGCGATTTCCGCCGCGAGCTTGTGAATGTGGAGGCCGACTTCCATCGAGCCTGTAAAAGCGATATAGCGAGTTTGAGGATGCCCAACGATGGTGTCTCCAATCGCGCCGCCGGGTCCGGGCAGGAAACTCAGAACACCTTTGGGCAATCCGGCTTCCTCCAACAGATTGTAAAACTTCCACGCGATAAATGGCGATGCGGAGGCGGGTTTCAGAACAACGGTATTGCCGGCAACAAGTGAAGCAGTTGTCATGCCGACCAGAATCGCCAAGGGGAAATTCCACGGAGGAATCACAGCGCCGACGCCGAGAGGCAGGTACATTAGCGATTGCTCTTCACCGAGGATGTCCGTGAGAGGTTGAGGCCCCGCAAGCCTCATCATTTCCCGTGCGTAAAATTCCATGAAATCGATGGCTTCTGCGGTATCACCATCGGCTTCCGCCCAATTCTTGCCGACTTCGAGCACCATCGTCGCAGAGAATTCGTGTTTGCGGCGTCGCATCAATGCCGCGGCTCTCAGGAGGATGCGCGCTCTCGCCTCAGGAGAAACATGGCTCCATTCGGGAAAATGCTTCACAGCGGCTTCGATAGCCTCAAGAGCGGATTCTTTCGTGCCTTTGGCGAAGGTAGCGACGGTTTCGCTGGTTTGCGCAGGATTAGAGCGAGAGAAGGTTTGGCCTGTGGTCGTGCGCTGGCCATCAATCACAATCGGCCACTCCCGGCCAAGTTCTGATTGAACTTTCTCCAAGGCGTCTTGAAACGCCTTGCGATTTGCAGGAACAGAAAAGTCTGTGAAAGGTTCATTGCGAAATTCAGGTAACATGGCTCATCCCAGAAATTTTGATTTGCAAGTTTCTTAATTAAATGTTAAAATAAGAGAAATATCCATTATTTGCAAATGTTGGAAAGCAGCCGGCTGCAAGACGTGGTTCTAATTTGGAAAAATTTGAGAACTTAAAATCATAATCCCTGATTTCGCTTTAAAAGTCAATAATTTACAAGGCGCACGAAAAGTTTAAAAAATCTCGGAAACTTTCTTGTGGTATCCAGCGTCAAACACATTGAAAGTGACGGTCCTTGCTGCGGAGTGACCCGCGACTATCAGCCATTGAGGAGGTAACATGAATCGCAGGTATCCGATTTTAATTCTGGGCATCCTGCTCATCGGAGCGGGAGTCGTCATGATTGCAGTGGGGGCTTTCGCAAAGAGTTCCGAGGAGACCAGCAAGGCATTCTTAGGTGTTGTTTTGGATGAGGTTACGAGCGATGTCGCCGCGGAATACGGCGCCACTTCCGGAGGTGCGCTTATTCAAGAGGTAACCAGCCGCTCTGCCGCGAAGAAAGCGGGTTTAAGGGCGAATGACATTATTATTACGTTTGATGGAACACCTGTTGGGACTCCGGATGATCTGCGAAAGGCGCTTAAAAGCAAGAGTCCCGGCGATGAAGTGAAGCTGACCTACCTTCGAGGAGGAACGCAGAAAACTGTTGACGTGACTCTGGGGAAGCACAGGAATAAAACCAAGATTATCTATCGAGATAAACGGGATGATGATTGTTCTCGTATAAAAGCGCCGAAAATCCATAAGATAAAGAAAAGCATGGAACCTCGCGCTTATGCAGGCGTTCATCTACAAGAACTAAGCGAGGGTCTGGCGAAATATTTTGAGGCGAAAGAAGGAGTTCTCATTTCCGATGTCGAGAAAGACAGCCCGGCGGAAAAAGCCGGAATAGAAGCCGGAGATGTCGTTATTAGCGTTGATGGACAATCAACGGAAGATATTGGCGATGTTCAGAAACTCGTTCGGAAACATGAACCCGGAGAAACCGCCAAGTTCGAAGTCCTGCGAAAAGGCAAGAAGAAAACCTTCTCGGTGGAGTTAGGTGAAACAGAGGATAAAAGTTTCGGATGGATTGGCGCTCCCGGCGGCCAGATGATGGTTTTTGATGATGAAGAGTTGGAAGACGGCGATGCCGAACATTTCTATCACGAATTCGATGTGGACGAGTTCAAAGATGATATGCATGATCTCAGGATTAACTTACAGCGCGACCTTGGACCAGAACTTGAAAAACTGAAATTTCAACTTCAGGAACTTAAAGAAGAACTCCGGCAACTGAAAAAAGAGAAATTCGGAGAATAGAATAATTGTTTCACGCCGTGATTTGGCAGGGTTTGAAGGTAGCCTCCCCTGAACCTTCTTATACCTCCACGCGGCGTGATTTTTTTGATGCGGCTGCAGTCAGTAACGGACTGCAGCCGTTTTTTTATACCGCCGAGCCGGGTTCAGCGCTCTCTATCTTACCGCAGTGCAAGAACGCTGTCGCGTGTAACCCGGCCGGAATGCTGCAACGCTTCAAACATGTGACAAAAGGAGTTCCTAAATGAAGGATACAATTCATTGTCCGCATTGTGGCGGTGAAATAGAAACGTTTCGCAATCCCTACCCGACAGCAGATATTTTGTTTCATCGCCCCGGTGAGGTACTGCTTATTCGCCGCAAGAATCCGCCCGCAGGATGGGCGTTGCCGGGTGGTTTCATCGATTACGGCGAGTCTGCGGAAGACGCTGCCGAGCGAGAAGCTCTTGAAGAAACGGGTCTATCGGTGCGGAACCTACAGCAGTTTCATGTTTATTCTAAACCGGGTCGAGATCCGCGATTTCACACATTGACGGTGGTTTTTATCGCGGAGCCGGAAGGAAACTTGCGCGCCGGAGATGATGCATCGGAAGCGCAATGGTTTCGGCTGAATGATCTGCCAACACCCATCGCTTTTGACCATGCCGGAATTATCGCTGACGCACGCAAAGCAGGTCTGCTCCAATAATCCCATCATTTTTTCCTGTCGATTAATCCTCACCTTTCATTTGCGTTAATGCGAACAAAAACGCATATTGTAGATGAATAAAATTCACTAATTATTTTCCACCGCGGCATGCGTCCCGCATGCCCGGAACGCGTTAATGTAAACCGATACCCTTCTTGCATTGGGATTTTTATGCGCTTTAGACAGATACAAGCAATCTATACAAAAGAGATGCGCGACATCCTTCGAGATAAGCGCACTCTTTTTGTGATGATTATTCTTCCGATTCTTCTCTATCCGCTGCTGATGATTGGCGTGCTGCAGCTCTCCGTTTTACAGGCGAAGAAACTTCGGAAAGAACCGGCGAAGGTTGTACTTGTCGGAGCGCGAACACCGGTGGATATTTACAGAACGCTTGACTCGTCTCAGACGATTGAACTGACATCCGTTCTGAATTGGCAGCAGGCATTGAGTAAAGGAGACTTACACGCCGCCGTCGAAATTCCTCCGGGTTTCGCGGATAGTATCGAAACACAGCATACGACCTTTCTGACGATTCACTATAACGCAGCCAAAGAACGTTCGCAGGAAGCGAAAACGAAAATCGAGCATGCGCTGCAGCATTATCAGGAATCGATTGTCACGAAACGTTTTCAGGCATTGGATGTGGATACATCCCTGTTGCATCCCTTCGCGACGCGGCTCGAAAATGTTGCGACGAGCGAAGAGATGTCAGGATTTTTTCTCGGAAAATTCTTGGGCTATATCCTGATTATCATGGCCATGTTAGGCGCATTTTATCCGGCGATTGATTTGACCGCCGGAGAAAAAGAACGCGGCACAATGGAAACGTTGCTCGTGTCTCCTGCGCACCGCGGCGAAATCGTCTATGGAAAATTCTTCGCGATTCTTTCTATTTCGATTGTAACGACCGTCTTGAATCTTGGATCGATGGGCGTAACGTTTTCGTGGGGCATGCAGCAAATCGCGCCGCAGATAGGCTCACAATCTCTCGGATTCGGCATC